>JANMYG010000589.1:0-12176 GCA_031381865.1 Betaproteobacteria bacterium
CGAACCACCCGGACCTGCGCGCGCTGGTCGAGGCCCACAAGATCCCGTTCGTCCACCTGCCCGTGACCGCCGCCACCAAGCCCGAGCAGGAAGCCCGCCTGCTGGAGATCGTGGCCGAGACCGACAGCGCCCTGGTGGTGCTGGCGCGGTACATGCAGGTGCTGTCAGACGACCTGTGCCGCCAGTTGCGCGGCCGCGCGATGAACATCCACCACTCGTTCCTGCCCGGCTTCAAGGGCGCCAAGCCCTACCACCAGGCCCATGAGCGCGGCGTCAAGCTGACCGGCGCCACCGCCCACTACGTCACCGCCGACCTCGACGAAGGCCCGATCATCGAGCAGATCGTGGAACGCGTGGACCACACCTACACCCCCGAGAAACTCGCCGCCGCCGGCCGCGATTCGGAATGCCGCGCACTGGCGAACGCGGTGCGGTTCCAGATCGAGCACCGGGTGTTCCTGAATGGCGGGCGTACGGTGGTGTTTAGGTAGGGGGGTGGCGGGGGCGGTCCTGCTCACATGGCGACAGCGCGCGTTTCGACCAGGCTAGCACGTGTGCAAGGGAGTCGTCGGCTGATGCGACCAAGATACGAACCGCTCGGTGAGGCCCCATTGCGCTCCCGTGGTCGCAAGCAATCGTGTGCCACATAGGGAAAGCCTCTGCTTGGTCACCGCCGGTCTGACCTGTTCACTGCATCTTCGGATTGCGGCTCGCCTGGGACGGGGAAGTCCCTCTCATTCGTTACCCGGCGCAGTCGAAGCGCGGGTTGCATTGGCCGTATCCCATGTGATACATTTATTCGATGTTAGAAGTCCGCCAGACGACAACCTATGCGTCGTGGTTTGGCAAGCTGCGTGACAAGGCGGCGAAGGTTCGCATCGACATTCGCATTCGCCGCCTCTCACTGGGCAATCCCGGCGATGTGAAGCCGGTGGGTGAAGGAGTCTCGGAACTTCGGGTGAATTTCGGTCCTGGCTACCGCATCTACTACGTGCAAAGAGGCGACGAGTTTGTCGTCCTCCTCGCTGGTGGTGATAAGTCAACACAAGACCAGGACATTTGCGAGGCCAAGGCCTTGGCGCGTGAACTTTAGGAGTCAAAGCATGGCGAAGACCGCAACTACCGTCTGGGATCCAGCCGAACACCTCGAGACCGAGGAAGACATGGCCGCGTATCTCGAAGCCGCACTGGAAGAAGGCGACTCCGCGCTCATCGCTGCAGCGCTGGGAGATATCGCACGCGCCAAGGGAATGACCCAAGTCGCGAGGGAGGCCGGGCTGGGTCGAGAGAGCCTGTACAAGGCTCTTTCATCCTCGGGCAACCCGGAGTTCTCCACCATCCTGAAGGTGATTCAGGCGCTTGGTCTTCGGCTTCATGCGTCAACCGCCACTGCGCGAAATGCTGGCTGAGCAGGTAGCCAAAGACGCAGGCTTGGGCCGCGAGAGTCTTTACAAGGCACTGGCGCCTGGCGCAAAACCCCGCTTTGAAACAGTGGTGGAGGTAACGCGCGCACTGGGCTTTAAGTTCACGGCGCGGGCGCATTGGATTGCCTCTCACGCCCTGCGGCCAAATGATGTTCTATCGGCAGGCTCTGGGGCAGGCCACGTTCAGGGCGAACCGTTCATGGCTTTGAACGCCAAAGCGAATTTGTGGTCCACCCGCGGCCAACGTTAACGCGCGTTTGGTGTTCGTGGTAATCTGCTTTCATGACTCAAATTTCAGTGGCCGATATCCTTGCGTTGCCCATACAGGAGCGCATACATCTGGTCGAACTGATTTGGGACAGCGTGGCTGCTTTTCCCCAGGCTGTTGAGCTTTCTCCAGAGCTCAAGTCCGATCTTGCTGGACGATTGGTCGATTTCGAGCGCGACCCCGAGGCGGGTTATGCGTGGGACCACGTGAAAGAGAAGCTGAAAAACGGATCGTGGCGTACCGCCTGAAGTTTTCCAGCCGAGCCGTTCGTGAGGTCGGTGAAGCCTACGAGTGGTACGAGGCGCAGAGTCAGGGTCTGGGCTCCGAATATGAAGCGGCGTTGGAACTTCAGCTGCGAAGACTTGAGCAGGCGCCGTTGTTGTACACGGAAATATTGCCCGGTATTCGACGAACGTTGCTGCCCCGATTTCCTTATGGGGTTTTTTACGCGGTGCGCGTGATTTGGTGCGCGTCCTTGCCGTCATTCACAATGTGCGCAATCCCAAGCGCTGGCCAGGCGGGCCGGCACGTTAACTTGTCGTTTCATCGGACGCAATGTACCGATGAATTTTGACGTTGGCCGCTCAGAAGACCCTGCGACTGAAGCTTGTCGCGTTTGATGCGCTCCATTACCCCGACGACGACAAGCCGTTCGCGTAGTGGACGACAGCCCTATCGGCGGCCAACACTACTGCGTGTTCGCCCCCGACGCCAGCGTATTGAGCCGGCTCGACTGGCGCTCGGCGCTCGGGGTATGGCCGAACAGGCTGCGGTAACACTTCGAGAAATGCGGCGGCGACTGGAAGCCGCAGGCGACCGCGATTTCCATCACCGACATGGCGGTCTGCAGCAGCAGTTCGCGCGCGCGGCGCAGCCGCATGTCGAGGTAGTACTTGGTCGGCACCTGGCCCACATAACGCTTGAACAGGCGTTCGATCTGGCGCCGCGACACGCCCACCAGCGCTGCGATCTCGTCCAGCGACAGCGGCTCTTCGATGTTGGCCTGCATCAGCGCGGCGGCCTCGATCAGGTTCTCGTGGAACAGGCCCACGCGCGCCTGCAGCGGGATGTACTGGCGGTCCTGGTCGTTGCGGATGCGGTCCAGGATGAACTGCTCGGAGATCAGCGGCGCGATGTTGCGGCCGTGGTGCTCGCGAATGATGTGCAGCATCAGGTCAAGCGGCGCCACGCCGCCGGTGCAGGTGTAGCGGTCGCGGTCGATCACGAACAGCTGGTCAGAAAAAATCACGCGCGGAAACTCCTCGCGCAATGCCGACATGTTCTCCCAGTGGATCACGGCCTTGTATTTGTCCAGCAGCCCGGCCTTGGCCAGCGCATAACCGCCGGTGCACAACGCGCCGAGCGCCACGTGCCGTTGCGCCAGGCGGCGCAGCTCGCCGAGCAATGCCGGCGTGACGGCCTTCTCCACCTGCACGCCACCGACCACGAACACGATGTTGGCCGGTCCGATGTTGTCGATCGCCACCGTCGGCGACATCGCCAGCCCGTTGCTGGCCACCGCCGGCCGGCCGTCGAGCGTCGCCAGCGACCACTCGTAGACGTCGCGTTTGGTCACGCGGTTGGCCATACGCAGCGCGTCGACCGCGCTGGCCAGCGCGATCATGGTGTAGTTGGGCAGCGTCAGGAACACGAAGCGGTGTTTCGACAGCTGGGCGACCGGGGCTGCGCTGCTCTCGGGCATGGTGCGTGTCGTGGTTATGGCTGGTCCTTGGCGGCGCCGAAACCGAGGCGTTCGCGCAGGGACTTCTTGTGTCCCTGGGCGCCGAAGGTCTCGGTGATCCGGTCCAGCATGATAGCCAGCAGCACGACCGCCAGGCCGGATTCGAAGCCCAGGCCGATATCCAGGCGCTGGATGCTGGCCAGCACGTCGTTGCCCAGGCCGCCGGCCCCCACCATCGAGGCGATGATCACCATCGACAGCGCCATCATGATGGTCTGGTTGATGCCGGCCATGATCGAGGGCAGCGCGCCCGGGATCTCCACCTTGACCAGCACCTGCAGCGCGGTGCAGCCGAAGGTGATGCCGGCCTCGACCTGCTCCTTGTTGACCTGGCGGATGCCCAGGCTGGTGAGCCGCACCACCGGCGGCATGGCGAAGATCACGGTGGCCAGCACGCCCGGCACCCGGCCCAGGCCGAACAACATGGCGGCCGGTATCAGGTAGACGAAGGCCGGCATGGTCTGCATGAAGTCCAGCGTCGGACGCACCACGGCCGCCACCCGGTCGCTCTTGGCCACCCACAAGCCGAGCGGCAGCCCGAGCACCAGGCTGAGGAAGGTCGCCGCGCTGATCAGCGCCAGCGTCACCATCGTCTGCGGCCAGAAGCCGGTGCCCGCGATGACGACGCAGCAGGCGACGCAAAACAGCGCGAACTTCCAGCCCACGCGCCAGAACCCGGTCACCACGAATGCACCCGCCACCAGCCATACCGGGGCCGCCAGCAGGAGTTGCTCCAGGCCCTCGGTCAGGCCCTCGATGCCGGCGCCGAACTGCTGCAGTGCGCCCGAGTCGTTCTCGATCAGCAGCTTCACGCCCCGATCGACCCACTCGCCCAGGGGAAGGAATTCACGCATGTTCCACCTCGTCGACGGCAAAGCGCCTGAGCAGCGTCGCCTGTGTCACCGCACCCAGGTAGGTGCCGGACGCATCCACCACCGGCAGCGGGGCCGGGTTGTGCACGATGCGCCCGATCAGTTCGTGCAGCGACGACTTCTCGGTCACCGGTGTGACGTCGGCCAGCAACGCGTGCTGCAGCGACAAGCCGCCGCTCTCGAGCGTGCGCAGGATCGAGTCGATCGACACCACCCCCACCATGCGGCCGCTGTCGCCGACCACGAAACCGTGGTTGCCGCCGCTGGCGCGCAGTTGTTCCAGCGCGCGCGCGAGGTCGGCCCCGGCGTCTGGCGTCTGGCGGATCACCAGCACCTCGTCGTGGCGCGCCAGGTCTTTGGCCACCAGGTACTTCTTGACGTCCACGCCCTTGAAGAAGGCGCGCACGTAGTCTTCGCTGGGGTTGCGCAGGATCTCGTCCGGCGTGCCGATCTGCACGATGCGCCCGCCCTCCATGATGGCGATCCGGTCGCCGATGCGAAACGCCTCGTCGAGGTCGTGCGACACGAACACGATGGTGCGCTGCTGCTCGGCCTGCAGCTGCAGCAGCAGCTCCTGCATCTCGGTGCGCTTGAGCGGGTCGAGCGCAGAAAACGCCTCGTCCATCAGCATCAGCGAAGGGTCCACCGCCAGCGCCCGCGCCAGGCCGACGCGCTGCTGCATGCCGCCCGACAACTCCGCCGGCCGCTTGTGCGCGAACGCCTTCAGGCCCACCTGCTCCAGCACCTCGAGCGCGCGCCGCTCGCGCGTCTTGCGGTCGACACCGGCCACCTCCAGGCCAAAGGCGGTGTTGTCCAGCACCGACAGGTGCGGCAGCAGCGCGAACGACTGGAACACCATCGCCATGTCCTTGCGGCGCAACGCCACCAGCGCCGACTTGCTCATCGACGCCACATCGTTGCCGCCGACGATGATCTGCCCATGGGTCGGTTCGACCAGCCGGTTGAGCAGGCGGATCAAGGTCGATTTGCCCGACCCGGACAGCCCCATCAGCACGAAGATCTCGCCCTCGTTGACCGAAAAGCTGGCGTCCTTGACGCCCACCACCATGCCGGTTTCCTGGAAGATCTGGTCCTTGGTCCGGCCCTGGCGCAGCAGGTCCATCGCCAGCTCCGGCCGCGGACCGAATATCTTGTGCAGGTTCCTGACGACGATTTTTTCTGCCACGGTGTCTCCTGGGGTCTTGCCTTTTGCGGGCGCAGCGTGCGCCACCGCGGGCTGTCGGCACCGGCACCGCGCGCAATGCCGCTCAGTCGGGCTGCGTGAAGACAGTCAACACGCCGGTGTAACCATACAGATGGTGGCGCGCGATTTCGCCCCCGGCGAAGAAACCCACCAGCGGCACATCACCCAGCGCATGGCGCACGATCTGCAACTCGGCGCTGGGCCCGCCGAAGTGCGGGCCGCCGCGGCCGGAGCAACTCACATAGATGGCGCCCGCGATGCGGCTGGCCGGGTGCGGCGTCGCGTCGGCGCGCGACGCAACCAGCGCGGCGGCCACGGAATTGGACAGCTCGGCCGGTTCCAGCTCTTCGCGGATCTCGGCGCAGATGCGCACCAGGTCCGCCCGTGCGGCCTGCGCGTTGCGCTGGCAGAACGCGAGTTGCATGCCCGCCTCGACCTGGTCGGACACGGCGATGCCGCGCCGCCCCGGGTCCAGCCCGACGATGTGGCGCACGATCACGTCGCTGCCGAAGTTGCCGGTGCGGCTCACCGCATTGCTGCCATCGGCGTCGGACCCGTGCACCAGCCCCACCAGCGTGGCGCGGATGGCGGCCAGTGCTTCGTGTGGCTGGTCCAGCGACACGCCGAGATCGCGCAACAACACGTCGAGCGCCGGTTCGCCGTCGATAAAGGTCACGACGTTGCGGTCTGCGCCGCTGATGCGGCGCAGACCGGACACCGGCTGGCAACCTTGTGTCACGCGCGACACCAGCGTGACGCCGGGGCCGAATGCGACGCCGCTCAAACCCCCGCTGAAGACCCCGCGCGCAGCGCCCTGGCCACGGATGTTGCCGTCGCCGCCCACCGCAAACTGGACCGAACGGGTGCGGCTGGCCGAGAGGCCGCCGAACAGGTAACCGGTGGCGGTGCGCGCCGCCATTTCCTGGATCAGCTCGGTCAGGTCTTCGGTGGCGCCGTCGGCGTGCACCAGGGCGGTACTGGCCTCAAAACCCGGATTCAGCGGCGCCACGCCGGAGAACACGCGGTACTGGTCGGTGGGCAATTCGCACAACATCACGGCCATCGCCGGCTCGTCGAAATATTCGACGTTGTTGGACGCCAGCCCGATGCCCACGGTGCCGGACCAATCGGTGATGCCGGGCAACTCGGCGCCCAGGTGGTCCAGGATCTCCTGGGCGGCGCCGGCGTAATGGTCGGTGATGTAGAGCAGCGCCAGCGTCGGGGCGCTGGCGTAACCGTGCAGGGCCATCTGGGCGCGCAGCTGCGCCAGCACCAGGCCGGCAGCCATCAGCCACTGCGGATGGGTCGCATGGCCGTAGGGGAACAGCTTCATGCAGAGGCCCGTGGTGGTGGTGGCGGCTCGCTGCGGCTCAGCGACTGCGCGCGGGCGTCTTGCGCGTCGCCTTGCGCGGTGTGGTGCGCGAGGCCGCCTTCCTGGTGGCCTTGATGGCTTCTTTTGCCAGTCCGGTGGCCATGTGCTTGGTTGCATCGATGGCGGTGTTGCGGCTGGCGTCCTTCATGGCGCCCGCGGCAATCTGCTGGAACTGCTGGGTCAGTGAACCCCACAACTGCAGCGGGTCGACCAGCGCGCCAAGGCCGGTCGCGGTTTTGGAGGATTTCGCCGATTTGGTGGCCGCCTTGGCGGCACTGCCCACGCTGGAGGCGGCGTCCGAAATCGTCTTGGCGGTGCTGGCCGCCCGTTCAGTGACACGCTGCACGCTGTTGGCAACCGAATCCGCGGCCTTGAGCTTGAAGGCATTGGCCACGTCCCCGAGGTTGAAATTCATTCCCTTGAGCGTGGCCAGCGTCATCTTCTGCACTTCGAGCGCCTGAACCGTGGCGCCCAGCGCGCGCGAATTCTGCTCCAGCCAGAAATGCACCGCCTTGAGTTCTTCGATGCGTTTTTCCAGCTCCTCCAGGTTGAGCGACGGCGCCACCCAGTTGGCCAGGTTGGGCATCTGCGGTATGTTCTGCGACGCTCCCTTGGCAAGGTTCTGCAGGAAGTCGAAACCGGGCACGAACTTGCCGAAACCGGAGTTGGGGGAATCACTCATGGGCGCTCCTGATGGGTTGGCTGAACGGATAGCAGCTTACCCCAATGTGGTCGCCTTGGCGACGTCGGCGGCTCAGTGTTTGTGCTGAGTGGCTTCCAGCGCCACGGCCACCGGCAGCTTCAACTCGACCTTGTGCTCCACACCCCGGGCGTCCTTGAACACCAGCGTGAGCGGCACCATGCTGTCCTTGGGCAGCGCGGCCTTCAGGTCCATCAGCATCACGTGGTAACCGCCCGGCTTCAACTCGACGGTCTTGCCGGCGGGCAGGTCGAGCCCGCCTTCGACCGCGCGCATTTTCATGATGCCGTCGTCCATCTTCATCTCGTGCACCTCGACCACCCCGGCCACCGGGCTGGACAGCGCGACCAGTCTCGAATTCTCCCTGGCCGTGATCTTCATGAACGCGCCGGTCGCCATCTGGCCCGGTACGCTGGTGCGGACCCAGGCATCCTTGACCGTGATGCCCTGGGCGGCAACGGAAACGAGCACGCTGCCGGCCAGCGCGGTGGTGGTGAAAAGGGTCTTGAATTTCATGGGCAGGTGGTTGGAAGTTAGAACGGTCAGCGCGGGGCGTCGGGCGCCACCGCCTGCGTCCGGTCCTGGCAGTTCAGGAGCAGGCGGCGGTCTTGGCGCCACGCGGCGCCAGCACGGGCGGGATTATCCCATCTCAAAACTTCGGCGGGCGCCTCTCGCGTACCGAGGCCACGCCCTCGCGCACATCCGGACCGCCGAAGCCCATGAACTCGAGCGCCAGCGAGGTGTCGAACGCCGGGCCGGCCTGCCGCAGCCAGTTGTTGAGCGCGTATTTCGTCCACCGGATCGCGGTCTGGCTGCCGGCGGCCAGGCGCTCAGCCACTTCGTAGGCCCTGGGCAGCAGTTGGGCTTCGTCGACCGCCAGCGACACCAGGCCGATGCGCTCGGCCTCCTCGCCGCTGATCGGCTCGCACAAAAGCAGGTAGTACTTGGCCTTGGCCATGCTGCACAACAGCGGCCAGACGATCGCGGCATGGTCGCCGGCGGCGACACCGAGCCGGGTGTGGCCGTCGACGATCCTGGCGCCCTTCGACGCGATCGAAATATCCGCCAGCAGACCGGCCACCAGTCCGGCGCCGACCGCCGGGCCATGCATCGCGCTGACGATCGGCTTGTCGCAATTGATGACGTTGTAGACCAGGTCGCGCGCCTCCTTCCACACCCTGGCCCGCACCGCGAAGTCGTCCGCGATGTCCTGTACCAGCGCCAGGTCGCCGCCGCCGGAAAAACCCATGCCGTCACCGCGCAATACCGCGCAGCGCACCGAGTCGTCGGCGCCCACGTCGCGCCAGATTTCGCTCAGCTCCAGATGGCCCTGGTGGCCGGAAGTCGGCAGTTTCCCGTTGCCACCTGGCGCGTCGGCGCGCATCTGGATGTCGAGCACCTGTCCATCCGGACCGCGGCGGCTGATGTTGAGGGTGGTGTAGCGGCTGTAGTCCATGGGATCGTTTCCTGTAGCTGGCTATTGGCCATGAATTTTGCGCGCACCCGGCCGATGCGTGGGGGCGACACGATCGAGATGGTTGGCGGCCCCGGTACGATCGGCGGTGATTGACTTGATCAATGGCGCGACCCGGTGTACAAAGCATGATGTCACTGGTTGTTTAGACTTCATCCGAAAGGCCGAACATGAACACGGAACAGGCGCAGGCCTTCAGAGAGCAGTTGCTCGGGATGCGCACCGGACTGCTGGCCCAGCTCGCCCAGTTGCGCGGCGGCGAGGCGGGTCGCGCGCAGGCCTCGGCCGACCACTTCGGGCAGATGGAGGATTCGCGGGCCCAGGTGGCGACCGAACGCGAACTGGAGTTCGCGCTCGACGAACACGAGTCGGCGGGGCTCAGCCAGATCGATGCCGCACTCAAGCGCCTAAACGCCGGGGTCTACGGCGACTGCATGGACTGCGGCGTGGCGATCCCGACCGCGCGCCTGCAGGCCACGCCGCAAGCGTTGCGCTGCGTCGGTTGCCAACAAAAATTCGAGCAGGACGGCGCGCGCTCGACCTACTGAGCACCACCACGGCGCCCGTCCGCGGCGACCGCCTGCTATCCTGACGGGTTCCACCGCGTCCCTGGGGCGCACCCGCGCGATGACCTACACCTTTGCCTCCGCCACCGTCCTGCTGCTGCTGATCACCGATCCCTTCGGCAGTATTCCGATCTTCGCCAACGCGCTGCGCAACGTCGCCCCCGAGCGGCGGACCATGGTGATCGTGCGCGAGGTGTCGATCGCCTTCGGCCTGCTGCTCACTTTCATGTTCGTGGGAGACGCCTTCCTGCGGGTCATGAACCTCAGCGGCCTGTCGCTGCAGATCGCGGGCGGCGTGATCCTGTTCCTGATCGCCCTGCGCATGGTGTTTCCGCCGCACGACGAGCCGGTGTCCAACATGGTGGGCGAACCGCTGATCGTCCCGCTGGCGGTGCCCGCGCTGGCCGGGCCGTCGGCACTGGCGACGGTGATGCTGCTGGTCTCCGAAGCACCCGAGCGCCGCCTGGAGTGGATCGCCGCGCTGAGCGTCACCATGCTGGTCTGCGCCGTCGTTCTGGTGCTGGCCGAACGCATCCAGAAGGTACTCGGCGAGCGCTTCGTGGTCGCCGTCGAGCGGCTGATGGGGCTGATCCTGGTGGCGGTCGCGGTGGAAATGCTGCTGCGCGGCTTCAAGCTGTTCATCACCCAGTTGCCGCACGCCTGACAAGCCTTGGCGCTCAAAGGCATGCGCCGCGAGCGGCGCGGGCCGCTTAGCCCGGCGCCGCGATGCGCTGGTCGATGGCGCCGAAGATGCTCTGCCCGTCGCGGCCCTTCATCTCGATGCGGATGGTGTCGCCGTAGCGCATGAAGGCGGTCGACGGCTTGCCGTCCTGGAGGGTCTCGATCGCGCGTTTTTCCGCGATGCAGCTGTAGCCCTTGGGCCACTCGGTGCGCCCGTTGACCTCGACAGCCTTGTTGCTCACCGTCCCCGACCCCACCACCGAGCCGGCGCGCACGTTGCGGGTCTTGCAGATATGCGCGATCAGCTGCCCGAAATGGAATGTCATCTCCGCTCCGGCGCCGCACATGCCGACCTTGCGGCCATTCCACGTCGACTGCAGCGTCAGGTGGACCCGCCCGTTCGCCCAGGCCGCGCCCAGCTCGTCGGGCGTCACCGCCACCGGACTGAACGCCGTGGCGGGCTTGCTCTGGAAGAAGCCGAAACCCTTGGCCAGTTCATCGGGAATCAGGTTGCGCAGGCTCACGTCGTTGGCCAGCATCAGCAGCCGGATGCCGTCGAGCGCGCGTTCCGGCGTCGCGCCCATCGGCACGTCGGCGGTCACCACCGCGACCTCGGCCTCGAAGTCGATGCCGAACTCCTCGGACGGGCAGACCACGTCGTCGCAGGGCCCCAGGAAATCGTCGCTGCCGCCCTGGTACATCAACGGGTCCACATAGAAGCTCGGTGGCACCTCGGCGTTGCGCGCGGCGCGCACCAGTTCCACATGGTTGATGTACGCGGAGCCGTCGGCCCACTGGTAGGCGCGCGGCAGCGGCGCCATGCACAGGCGCGCATCGAAGGGAAAAGCGTGGCGCGCCTTGCCGTTGTTGAGGGTCTCGTACAGGTCCTGCAGCTGCGGCGAAATGAAGTTCCAGTCGTCGAGCACCGGCTGCATGCGGTCGGCGATGCCGGTCGCATAATGCGCGGTGGTCAGGTCGCGCGACACGACGACCAGCTGGCCGTCGCGCGAACCGTCTTTGGTGGTTGCCAGTTTCATGGGGGCAGTGTATTTCAGATGCAAATGGCGCCACGTCCCATGCCGGTCCGCGCGTTGCTGGTCCTGACTGTGGCCGTGCTGGCCGCACACGTGGTGCTGTTGCAGAACGCGGCGCTTGGTGTTGGCGGCGACAAGCTGCTGGCCACCCGGGCTTTCATTACCCGTACGCTGGTGATCAACGCGCCGGCCTCTGCGCCAGACAACCCGCCCGCACCGCCGCCGCTGCGCCCCAGGCCGCGCCAGCTCGCCAGCGCCAGCCCGACCACCGGGCCGGCGAAGGCAGCGGCGCCCAGCGACGCGCCGGCGCAGGCGCCGCCCGTCGCAGCGGCTGCGCCTGAACCGGAACCCGTTGCCAGCGCCACCGCCACGGCTCCCGAGTCGGCCGCGTCCAGCGCGCAGGCACCGGCTGCAACCCCTTCAGCGGCCAGCACGGACGCGGCAGCCGGCGCAGCAGCAGCAGGGGCAGCGGCACCGGCCCGAATGACCAAGGACGCCGAACTGCCAGTGCGCGCCTACACCGTGCCCGGCTCCGTGCGCCTCAAATTCAACGCCACCGCGCGCCGGTCGAACCTGGATTACCAGGCCCGCGGGGAACTGCTCTGGCTGCAGGATGGCGCAAGTTATTCGGCGCGGCTGGAGGCCGGTGATTTCATCGTCGGCTCCCGGGTCGACACCAGCGCCGGACGCATCACGGCGGACGGGCTCGCACCGACCCGCCATTCGGTGAAGACCAAGTCCGAGCTGGCGGCCCACTTCGACCGCGACAAGGGCCGGATCACCTTCAGCGCCAACACTCCCGAGGCGGTGTTGCTGCCGGGCGCGCAGGACCGGCTGAGC
>JANMYG010000604.1:0-7327 GCA_031381865.1 Betaproteobacteria bacterium
TGCAAAGGTGACCTGGTTGGTGTTTTCGTCCAGCATGCGCGCCTTGCTCTTGCCAAAACTGAACGCGCCGCCCTTGCCGCCGCCCTGCATCTGGCGCATGAAGTAGACCCAGACGCCGATCAACAGCAGCATCGGCCCCCAGCTGACCAGCAGGGTCATCAGCAGCGAACCTTCCTCGCGCGCCTTGACATCGAATTTGACGCCGTTGGCGATAAGGTCGCCAACCAAGCCTCGATCCAGGTAGGTCGCCGTGGTGCGGATCTTGCGGTCTTCATTGGTCACGGCGATGATTTCGGTGCCGCCCTGCCCCTCCTGGATGATCGCGCTCTTGATGCGTTTGCCGCGCACTTCTTCCAGAAAGTCGGAATAACCGAGGTAGCCGGCATTCGCCACACCCCGGGTATCGAACTGTTTGAACACAGTGAACAACACCAAGGCGATGACCAGCCAGACGGCAACTTTTGAAAACCACTGATTATTCAAGCGGGGCTCCAATCACGGGGCAACAGAAAAAGACGTTTCGGTGGAGGCCAATACGCAGGGCGCGTTATGCAGCATCGAAAACACAAGGCGTACTTGCGTCCCATTTTAGGCGTTTCAAGGCGCGCGGCATGCCAATTTCGCACGTTCAACCGCAGATACAACAGGGAGATTGGCGCCTTACGGCGCACACGCACGCCTGTGGCCGCCGCGAACGCCGCGCCCGCGCGCCGTCCAAGTTATGGTCCGGCATGCGCGATGGGCAAGGGTTCGCCCGCGCCGGAACCGCGTTTCAGGCCGATTCCGATCAGGAACGTCTCCGAGGATTTGTCACGCGAGGCCTTCGGCTTGATCGGCTTTACCACCAGGAACGACTGCTTGAAAAGTTTCACCAGTTGGCTGTATCCGCTGCCATGGAACACCTTGACCACCAGTGCCCCGTGCGGCTTCATGTGATGTTGACTGAAATCAAGTGCAAGTTCCACCAGGTTCGTGATGCGTGCGGCGTCGGCCGACTCGATCCCGGACAGGTTGGGCGCCATATCGGACAACACGACGTCGGCGAGCCTCCCGGCCATCGTCTCGGCCAATTGGCTGAGCACCTCCGGCTCCCGGAAGTCGCCCTGAAGGAAGATCACGCCCTCGACCGGGTCCATCGGTAAAACATCCAGCGCGATGATGGTGCCATGGAGCGCGCCAACGGCGGCCCCGCCGCCCACGGCGGTCTTTGGCGCAAAACGGCTTCGCACGTATTGGCTCCACGCGCCCGGGGTGGAACCCAGATCGACCACCAGGTCGCCGGGTTTGATCAGGTGCAGTGTCTCGTCGATCTCCTTGAGCTTGTACGCGGCGCGCGCACGGTAGCCCTCGCGCTTGGCAAGCTTCACGTAGGGGTCGTTCAAGTGGTCGTTGAGCCACGCCTTGTTGACTTTCCTGCTCTTGGTTTTGGTTTTCATCGCCGCCTTCAATATTCACCCGTGCCCGCGCGAGTAGCGGCGCACACGCCGATTGCGGGCCCGCGCCAACCCGCCGGATCGACGGGTTCGACCGATAATAGCCACATGCCCCAAATCCAACTGACACCCGCACAACGCAAAGAACAGCGGGCCCTGGCCCACCACCTCGATCCGGTGGTGATGATCGGCTCCGACGGGCTTACCGCGGCGGTAAAAAAAGAGACCGGCGCGGCTCTGGATGCACATGGCCTGATCAAGGTGCGGGTGCTGTCGGACGACCGGTCCGCACGGGAAGCGGTATTTCAGGCGCTTGCCGTTGATCTCGACGCCGCGCCGATCCAGCACATCGGCAAGCTGCTCGTCCTGTGGCGACCGAAACCGGCGCGGGAAAACGAGCCGGACCCGGACCGGATGCCAGGCCCGCGCGATGTCAAAGTCCTCAAATACAGCAAACGCGGCGGCCAGCGCCCGGAAGTCAAGACGCTGCGGGTCCTGGGCAACCAGCGACTCACACCTGGCGGGCAGGTCAAGCGGGCCAAGCCCCGACAAGTCAGCGTCAAGAAGCGCAGTCAGACCTGAACTGGCGCCATGCGGCGAACCATTGCCCGGAACGTCGCCCCGGCGCATAACCACTGCGCGAGGTACATGGCGCTGCCAACGGTGTGCCAGAGCGGCAGGTTGTCGCGCGCGACGATCCGAGGCGCCACTGCGAATTCGGCCAACAGGGCCAGCAGCATTGCGCCCAGTATGAACATCGTGGCAGCACCAACCCTGGCGCCCGAAACCGGTGACGGCCCGGGACGGGTCGCGACCAGCAGGGCCACGCCGAGCGCCACCGATACCCAGGTCTGAGCCGCGAACAACTTGGCCGCCAGGTTGCCGGCCAGCGCGGCGCTTGGCAGGTGGGTGAACAACAGCGGCACCACGCCGAAACCGAGTGTCGTCAGGCTGCCCCACCACAAGGCGGCACACCACAGCGGCCACTGTCGCATCGGATCAGAGGTAGTTGACGGCGACGATCTCGAAGCGCTTCGTGCCGCCGGGCGCCTGCACCTCGGCCGTGTCGCCCTCTTCCTTGCCGATCAGCGCGCGCGCGATCGGACTGCCAATATTGACCAGGCCGAGTTTCAGATCGGCTTCATCCTCACCGACGATCTGGTAGGTGACGACGCTGCCGGACGACTCCTCCTCCAACTCTACCGTGGCGCCGAACACCACCCGGCCACCGGCGTCCAGCGTGCTCGGATCGATCACCTGCGCGGCGGACAACTTCCCCTCGACTTCCTGGATGCGGCCTTCGATGAATCCCTGCCGGTCCTTGGCCGCCTCGTATTCGGCGTTCTCGCTCAAGTCACCCTGCGCACGCGCCTCGGCAATGGCGTTGATGACCCAGGGCCGATCGACAGTCTTGAGCCGGTGCAGCTCGGCCTTGAGCTTTTCAGCTCCGCGCTTGGTAATCGGAATGGTGGCCATGGAAAACCCGTCAGGTAACAGAGATGGAGTGGTTGCGGCAGCGTGAAGTTGCCGCCGGGTCCCGTGAAGGACTGCGGATTATGCCCGGAGTTGCTGGTGCAGTTCCTGCAGGGAAATCACGTCGAGGTTGTCCAGGTACTTCATGCCTTCGACCGCCGCTTCGGCACCGGCGATGGTGGTGAAGGTGGTGACCCGCGCCAACAGCGCCGAAGTCCGGATATGGCGTGAATCGGTGATCGCGTTACGCCGCTCCTCCACCGTATTGACCACCAGGGCGATTTCATTGTTCTTGATCATGTCGACAACGTGCGGGCGTCCCTCGGTGACCTTGTTGACCACCTGGCAGGTGGTTCCGGATGCGGCGATGGCCGCGGCCGTGCCTTTGGTCGCGATCAGGTCGAAACCCATCGCGCGCAAGTTGCGCGCCACGCCGACCGCACGTTCCTTGTCGTTCTGCTTGACCGAGATGAAGGCCTTGCCCGAACGCGGCAGCCTGGTTCCGGCGCCGATTTGCGACTTGACGAAGGCTTCGCCGAACGTCCGCCCTGCCCCCATGACCTCACCGGTGGATTTCATCTCCGGCCCGAGGATGGTGTCCACGCCGGGGAACTTGACGAACGGGAACACGGCTTCCTTGACGCTGTAATAGGGCGGATGCACTTCATCGCCGATGCCCTGCGCGTCCAGCGTCTGCCCGACCATGCAGCGCGCGGCCACCTTGGCCAGCTGGATTCCGGTCGCCTTGCTCACAAAAGGCACCGTGCGCGAGGCGCGCGGATTGACTTCCAGCACGAAGATCAGGTCGTGCGCGACGCCGTCTCCATCGCGGGCCTGCTGGATCGCGAACTGCACGTTCATCAGACCAACCACGTTCAGGCCGCGCGCCATGGCCGCGGTCTGCAGCTTCAGTTCGGCGACGGTCGCCGCCGACAGCGAATACGGCGGGAGTGAACAGGCCGAGTCGCCGCTGTGCACGCCCGCCTGTTCGATGTGTTCCATCACGCCACCGATGAACACCCGGCGTCCGTCGCAGACGGCATCGACGTCGCATTCGATCGCGTCGTTCAGGAAGCGGTCCAGCAGCACCGGCGAATCATGCGACACCTTCACCGCCTCGCGCATGTAGCGCTCCAGGTCGCGCTGCTCGTGCACGATCTCCATCGCGCGTCCGCCCAGCACATAACTGGGGCGCACCACCAGCGGGTACCCCAGCGCCGCGGCCTTCTCCAGCGCCTCGGGCTCGGTGCGCGCGGTGGCATTCGGCGGCTGGCGCAGGCCAAGTTCGTGCAGCAGCTTCTGGAACCGTTCCCGGTCCTCGGCGGCGTCGATCATGTCGGGGCTGGTGCCGATGATCGGCACGCCGTTGGCCTCCAGGTCCAGCGCCAGTTTCAGCGGCGTCTGGCCGCCGTACTGGACGATCACGCCCACCGGCTTCTCCTTGTCGACGATCTCGAGCACGTCCTCGAGCGTGAGCGGCTCGAAGTACAGGCGGTCACTGGTGTCGTAATCGGTCGACACGGTCTCCGGATTGCAATTGACCATGATGGTCTCGTACCCGTCCTCGCGCATCGCCAACGCGGCGTGTACGCAGCAATAGTCGAACTCGATGCCCTGACCGATACGGTTGGGGCCGCCCCCCAGCACCATGATCTTCTTGTTGCTGGTCGGCAGCGCCTCGCACTCGTCCTCGTAGGTCGAGTACAGGTAGGCGGTGTTGGTCGGAAATTCGGCCGCGCAGGTATCGACGCGCTTGTAGACCGGGCGCACGCCGAGTTCGCGGCGCCGGTTGCGGATCACGGTGTCGGTGGTCTTGAGCTGGCGGGCCAGCCGCCGGTCGGAGAATCCCTTCTTCTTCAGCGCGCGCAAGGTCGGCGCATCGAGCACCTCGAGCGTCTTGGTCTCCAGCTCAAGTTCGATCTTGACGATCTCCTCGATCTGGACCAGAAACCACGGGTCGATCTTGGTCAGCGCAAACACCTCCTCGACGCTCATGCCCTGGGCAAACGCATCCCCCACGTACCAGATGCGCTCGGGGCCGGGCTCACCGAGTTCCTTCTCCAGCACCTCGCGGTCCTGGGTCTTCTCGTTCATGCCGTCGACACCGACCTCGAGGCCGCGCAGGGCCTTCTGAAACGATTCCTGGAACGTGCGGCCGATCGCCATCACCTCGCCGACCGACTTCATCTGCGTCGTCAGGCGCGAATCCGCAGCCGGAAATTTCTCGAACGCAAAACGCGGAATCTTGGTCACCACGTAGTCGATGCTGGGTTCGAAGCTGGCCGGCGTGGCGCCGCCCGTGATCTCGTTGCGCAACTCGTCAAGCGTGTACCCGATCGCCAGCTTGGCGGCGACGCGCGCAATCGGGAAACCGGTCGCCTTGGAAGCCAACGCGGACGACCGGCTGACGCGCGGGTTCATCTCGATGACGATCATCCGGCCGTCCTGCGGATTGACCGCGAACTGGACATTGGACCCCCCGGTGTCGACACCAATCTCACGCAACACCGCCAGAGACGCATTGCGCATGATCTGGTACTCGCGATCGCTCAGGGTCTGGGCCGGGGCGACCGTGATCGAGTCGCCGGTGTGGACGCCCATCGGGTCCAGGTTTTCGATCGAGCAGACGATGATGCAGTTGTCGGCCCGGTCGCGAACCACTTCCATCTCGAACTCTTTCCACCCCAGCAGCGACTCCTCGATCAGCAGCTCGCTGGTGGGCGAAGCCTCCAGGCCGCGCTTGCAGATGGTCTCGAACTCCTCGGCGTTGTAGGCGATGCCGCCGCCCGTTCCGCCGAGCGTGAAACTGGGGCGGATGACGGTCGGGAAACCGAGCGTCTTCTGCACCGTCCAGGCGGCGTCCATGCTGTGCGCGATGCCGGAACGCGCCGACCCCAGCCCGATGCTGGTCATGGCCTGCTTGAACTTGAGCCGGTCCTCGGCCTTGTCGATGGCCTCGGGGCTGGCGCCGATCAGTTCGACGTTGTATTTCTCCAGCACCCCGTGGTGCCACAGGTCAAGGGCGCAGTTCAGCGCCGTCTGCCCACCCATGGTCGGCAGGATCGCGTCCGGCCGTTCCTTGGCGATGATCTTCTCGACCGTCTGCCAGGTGATGGGCTCGATATAGGTGACGTCGGCCGTGGCCGGGTCGGTCATGATCGTGGCCGGATTGCTGTTGATCAGGATGACCTTGAACCCCTCTTCCCGCAACGCCGTGCAGGCCTGCACGCCGGAGTAATCGAATTCGCATGCCTGTCCGATGATGATCGGGCCGGCCCCGATGATCAACACGCTCTTGATGTCGGTGCGCCTAGGCATGTTGGCTCCGGCGTGGCTGACCCATCAATGCAACGAAGCGCTCGAACAGGTAGTCGATGTCGTGGGGGCCCGGCGACGCTTCCGGATGGCCCTGGAAACAGAACGCGGGCCGGTCGGTGCGCGCCAGGCCCTGCAACGTGCCATCGAACAAGCTCACGTGCGTCGCACGCAGATTGGCCGGCAGCGATGCTTCATCCACCGCAAAGCCATGGTTCTGGCTGGTGATGCTCACCCGCCCGGTGTCGAGGTCCTTCACCGGATGGTTGGCGCCGTGGTGCCCGAATTTCATCTTGAACGTGCGCGCGCCCGATGCCAGGGCCATGATCTGGTGCCCGAGGCAGATGCCGAAGGTCGGCGTGGCCGTGTCGATCAACTCCCTGACCGCCCGAATCGCATAGTCGCACGGTTGCGGGTCGCCGGGTCCATTGGACAGGAAGATGCCGTCCGGCTTGAGCGCCAGCGCCTCGGCGGCGCTGGTATGGGCCGGCACCACGGTCACGCGACAGCCGCGCTGGGCAAGCATGCGCAAGATGTTGCGCTTGACACCAAAGTCGTAGGCCACCACATGGAACAGGACCGTGCCAGGCCCGTCAAAACCGGGTTTGCCGTCGCCGGCCGGCCCGGTCAGTCGCCATTCCCCCTGCGTCCACTCGTAGGGTTGCGCCACCGTGACGACGCGCGCCAGATCCAGCCCCGCCATCGACGGCGCCGATCGGGCCGCGGTGATCGCCTGGTCGACCACCGCCTGTTTCATCGGCTGCCCGGCCGGCAAGCCCACGATGCATCCGTTTTGGGCTCCCTGGCTGCGGATGTGGCGGGTCAGCTTGCGTGTGTCGATGCCGGCGATGGCCACGGTGTCTTGCGCTGCCAGGTAGGCCGACAAGGTCTCGGACATGCGGAAGTTGGAAGCCACCAGGGGCAGGTCCTTGATGACGAGGCCGGCCGCCTGCACCCTGGTCGACTCGACGTCCTGGTCGTTGACGCCGTAGTTTCCGATGTGCGGGTAGGTCAGCGTGACGATCTGCTGGCAGTAACTTGGATCGGTCAGGATTTCCTGGTAGCCGGTCATAGCGGTGTTGAATACTACCTCACCGACCGTGGAG
>JANMYG010000638.1:0-17914 GCA_031381865.1 Betaproteobacteria bacterium
CGCACGCGTGCGCAGCCATTTGCCGATCAGCCGCTCGGCCTCGCCGCCGGCGTAGCTGTTGCTGGTGTCGACCAGGTTGATGCCGGCGTCGGCCGCCGCATCGAGGATCGCCAGGCTCTCGGCCTCGGGCGTCGGGTTGGCGAGGTTGTCGGTGCCCAGCACAAGCGTGGAAATCTGCAGGCCGGTCCGGCCGAAGGGGCGGTACTGCATGGCCTTACTGGGTGCTGTAACCGCCGTCCACATAAACCATCGCGCCGGTCATGTAGCTGGCTGCGTCGCTGCACAAGAACAATGCGACGCGCGCGATTTCCTGTGGTTGCGCGAGGCGGCCCATCGGCACCACGCGCTGGCCGATCTCGGCAGCCTGCTGGTCGCTCAACGGCACGGCCCGGCCGGCCGCGCGCAGCATCGGCGTGTCGACCTCGCCCGGGCAGACGCAGTTGAAGCGCACCCCGTCGCGCGCCAGTTCCAGCGCGAAGGTGCGCGTGACCTGGTGCACCGCACCCTTGCTGCTGGCGTAGGCGAGTGCGCCCGGGCCGCCGAGCTCGCCCCAGATGCTGCCGAAATTGACCACCGCGCCGCCACCATGGGCGCGCATGTGGCGCGCCGCCGCCCGGCCCATGTAGAACACGCCGCCGGCGTTGACCGCCATGGCGCGTTGCCACTCGTCGTCGGTGGTGTCGATGCCGGTCTTGCGCGCGATGGTTCCGGCGGCATTGACCACGGCGTCGAGGCGCCCGGTGCGCTGCACCGCCGTGGCGACGGCGCGGTCGCAGAACTCCGGCAGGCTGACATCCCCGCACCAGCTGCTGGCACCTATCTCGCGCGCGGTCTGCTCCGCCAGGGCCGCGTTGGCGTCGACGACCAGCACTTCGGCGCCGGCCGCCGCAAACAGGCGCGCCACCTGCGCGCCCATGCCGCTGGCGCCGCCCGTGACGAGCGCGGTGAAATTGCTGAAGTCGAAACTGATGTTTTTCATGGCCGGTCTCGCAGGGGTTGCAGATCATTTGTCGGCGCCATGCCAGGCAGCCTGGAATCCCGGCCCATCATACTGAGGCCACCGTCGGATGAATATTCGAATGCGACCCGGCGCTGGTCAGGACCCGACTGCCGCGCGCGCGCATTCCTGTCGCCAGCGCGCGCACCAGGGCGCAAATTCGCTGGCCGGCATCGGTCTGGCCATGAAATATCCCTGCGCCTCGTCGCAACCGAGCTCCTTGAGCTTGCCCCAGATCAACGCGTTCTCCACGCCTTCGGCGACGACCGTCAGGCCGAGGTTGTGCGCCAGGTCGATGGTGGAGCGCACGATCTTGGCGTCGTCCTCGTCGTTTTCCATGTTCATGACAAAGGACTTGTCGATCTTCAACTCGTCCACCGGCAGCCGCTTGAGGTACGCAAGGGACGAATAACCGGTGCCGAAGTCATCGATCGAGAGTTTGAATCCGAGTTCCGATAACCGGTTGAGTGTGGTTTGCGCGCGCTGCGGATCGTCCATGATGGCGCTTTCGGTGATCTCCAGGCAAAAACCGCGGGCAGAAACGCCGTTGCGGGCCAGTATGGCGTGCAAACGCGAAGGGAACTCGGGATCGAGCAAGTCGCGGGTGGAGAGGTTGATCGAAATGCGCAATGGCGTACCGCCGCGCTGCAGGCCCTGGTGCAGCCGCCCCACCTGCTCGAACATCCACAAGGTCAAATCCCGCACAAAACCGGTCTGCTCGGCAAAGGCGATGAACTCCAGCGGTTGCACCAGACCACGCTGCGGATGTTCCCAGCGCACCAGGGCCTCGGCCGCCACGATGGCCGAGTCCGCCAACGCAATCTTGGGTTGCAGGAACAGGCGCAGTTCACCGTGGTCCAGTGCATGGCGCAACTCCGACAGCAGGGACAGGGTCTGGGTGCTGGCCGCGTCTGCCGCCGGGTCGTAGAGCTGAATACCGGTCGCCTTCTTTTTCGCGCCGTACATGGCAACTTCGGCCCGCGACAACAGGGCATCGGCATCGGTGGCGTGTTGCGGCCAGCAGGCTATGCCGATACTGGCACTCAGGTCCACCGCCTGGTCGTGGAACGCGAGCGGCTGCTCGAAGGCCTTGGCGATACGCTGGGCCACCGCCACTGCGGCTTGCGCGTCGCTTTGGGTCAACATGAGCGCGAACTCGTCGCCTCCCATGCGTGCGACCATATCCCCGGCTATCAGGTCCTGCTGGGTCAGGCGTTTGGCCACCGCGACCAGCAACCAGTCGCCGAAGGAGTAGCCGAGCACGTCGTTGACATGTTTGAAGCGGTCGATGTCCAGCATGACGACCGCCACCTCCCCCTTGCCCATTTCAGCGACAGCCCCCAGGCTTTCGATCTCCTGGCGCACCGCCTCGCGGAAACGCACCCGGTTTGGAAGACCGGTCAGCCGGTCCCAATAGGCCAGCCGGCGGATTTCGGCCTGCCGGGCGCCAATACTGATGCGCATGGCATCGAACGCCTTGGCCAGGTCACCGATCTCGTCGTGCCGGTCCAGATGGTCCATCGGCATGTCGTAGTGCCCCTGGCCAAGGGATTTTGTCGCGTCCACCAGCGCGCGCAACGGAGTGGTCACGCGCCGCGCGGCAAACACGCTGCCAACACCAAACAGCACCACTCCCAGCGCGGTGATCCAGGCCAGCGCGACCTGGGCCTGGCGAAACGGCGCCACCACATCGTTGACGGAACGCAGCAACAGGGTATACACACCGCCGGCGCCGGAATCGAGTTTGACAACGCGGGCGATCAGGCTGTCGCCGCCGACCGGCAACTCGCGCACGTCACCGGCAATTGCCTGCAGCGTCAGCAAGGCATCGGCGGACAGGGTGGTCACGGCCACTGTCGCGTTTTCACCGCCGGGCTGGCTGTACAGGGCAAGATGCAGGTCCGAGATCGCCCGCATGTCGTCCACCAGTTTCTGGCTGATCGGAAAACCCATCAGCACCCAGCCCACCGGTAGCGGCGCGCGCAGGGGAACCATCACGAACTGGTACGGCACCCGCCCGACCAACCCGATCTGGCTGCCCTGCGGGTCGCGCGACAGCGGGCCGGCCAGTTGGCGCACCACCGGCGCCAGCTCGGCGGCGTTCAGGCCTGCGCCGACCGCGCGCAGCGCCATGCTGGTGTCCATCAGCGCGGTCACGGTGGCCCCGATGCGCGCGCCGTTGTTCTCCAGCGCGGACCGGATGGTCTCGGTATCCCCGGTATTGACCGCCGAACGAAAACCGAAGTCGGCCGCCAGCAAACTCGCGCCCTGGCTTAGTTTTTGTGCATTCTGGTCGAGCAGCCTGCGCCAGACCCGTTCACCGACCACCAACTCCTGTGCCACCTGGCGCCGCGCGCTCTGGTCGATGCTGATGCTCACCACGCTGAATACCGCCGCCTGCACCAGCAACAGCAACAGCAGCGACAAGGCCGCGATGCGCGAGGACAGGCCCCAGCGGTCCGGCCGCCATTCGATCTTCATTGCGCGACGCCGGCCAGCCGCACCGTGGTCGACGTGTCGGCCGGCCCCACCACCAGCGGCTGGTCGGTCGCGGCGGCGCCAACCGGCAGGCCCGGATGCCAGACCCGCATCCGGTAAGCACCCGCCGGCACGTTGTTGAGCACCACCGTACCGTCCCGGGCGCTGCGCCCGTAAAAGGGGGTCTCGACCACTACCACCCAGGCTGCCATGTGGTCATGGATATTGCAGCCCAGAACGGCGATGCCGGTCTTGTCGAAAACCACCGGATTTGCCTCTTTGCCGCTGTACAACTTGAGCTCGAAGGTCTTGGCGGCGGAAAACGAGTAGACATGGTGGCGCACCGTGTCATGGTTGGGAAACTGGACCGAACTGCCGACCGGAACCACCAGCACGCGGGGGACAAACTGCTTGTTGAGCTGCGCCATCTGCTCGCCCGGCGCGGGCTTGACCAGCAGGCGCGCCTCGCGTGACTCCAGAAAAACCACCGCCTCGGGCAAAACCTTGCCGGCCCCGTCCTGCACCTGAACCTGCACGGTGGCCGCCAGCGCCGGCCCGAGCGCCAGCGCGAGAACAGCCAGGCCGCGCGAGTTCGGCTTCATGGTGCTGCGGGCGGAGTCATCCCGGGTTTATACACGTGACCCCGGCTTGCAAGCCGGTGGCTAGAACAGGTACCGAAGCTGCATTGAAAACATGTAGCCGGACTGGCCGTAGATCGATCCCTTCAACAACGCGGCCTGGTATGCCACCGAATCGGACGCGCCCACGGGCAGCGTGCCATACACCATCGGCCCCGCGCGGTGCGATTGCCGCGCCCGCGGTGCCCAGTGGTCCCATGCGCCCAGTTCGCCAAAACCCTGCAGACCGAACTGGAACTCCGGCTTCCAGCGGTACTTGGCCTGCCACTGGTACTTCAGCAGTGTCGGTGTCGACGCGGCCGTGGCGAACGCGCGCTCGAAAACCAGGTTCGCGTTGAGCTGCATCCGGCCGACTTCGGTTTGCAGCGCCGGCCCAAACTCCAGCACCTTGCCGCGTGCGCGGCCATGGTTGCTGATCAGGTTCGTGTGCAGCGCCAGATCAAAATCGTATTGGCCCTGCGTGAGCAGGTAGTCGTTCTGCCAGTTGAGCGTGCTCAGTCTGGTGGCAGTGCCGCTCGACCCGATGTAACTCGCGTAAAGCTCCGTGTACCAGCGTTTGGTGACACCGTAACCGAACCCGATTTCCGGCCAGACCACCTCCGGTGCCCCGGGGAACTTGACGGTCCAGTAGCGGTAGTCGAGCGTGGCCTGCCCCTCGTTTTCGTACACGCCAACGAGGTAGTAGCCGGGGTCGGCGAAGGCCGAGGCGCTCGCCAGCAGCAAGGCCGGTGCAAGCAGGTGGATTTTCGTGGTCATGGTTCCGGCTTTCGCGTCATTGCCGCTGCGCCAGTGCTGGCAGCTTCGCGGGTGTGGCAGACTGACCGGCGATTCCCGACACGTACCAGGTCGCGATCGGTTCGGGCTTGCCCTTGACCATTGTCGCCGGCATGGCCTGCAGCAGAAAATGCGGGTCCAGCGAGCGGCGCACCTCGTCAGTGACCAGCAGGTCGACGTCGTGCACGCGCGTCAGGCCCTCCACGCGCGAGGCCACGTTGATCGGGTCGCCGGTGACGCTGAACTTGCTCAACTCGCCGGCGCCCATGACACCGGTCACGACCTCACCGGTATGGATGCCGATGCCGAACCGGAGCTCGGGCAGACCCCGCGCCAGCAGCTGCTGGTTGTAACGCTGCAACTCGGCGCGCATGTCCAGTGCGGCCAGCACCGAATCGCGGCCCTGCCACGGATTGGGCTCGAGGGCACCGAACAGCGCCAGCAGGCCGTCGCCGACCAGCTCGTTGATATGGCCATGGTGGCGGCCGATCGCCTCGCTCATGTGCTGGAAATAATCGTTGAGGATCGTCACCGTGATGGCCGGGTCGAGCTGGTCACACAGGGCGGTGAAGCCGCGGATGTCGGCGAACAGCATCGTGACCTGCCGGCGCTGCGGTGCGTAGATCCCGTGGCCCTCGGTCAGGCGCTCCACCAGGTCCGCCGGCACGAAGCGCTCGAACTGGCGCTGCAGTTGCTCCAGCTTGCGGTCGGTGTCGGTCAGCAGGTGTTCGAGCTGGCGCACGCGGCGCAACGCGCCCACCGCAGCGGCGCCCAGCACCAGCGCCAGCAAGCCGGCCGCGAGCGCGAGCCAGGCCAGCGGCGTCATTCCAGCAACATCGCCAGGCGCACCGTGGCGTTGGCCAGTGCCGCCACGCCGATGGCCTCGAGCAGCGCCGCCGGCCCGATGTCGTCCGCCAGCGCCCGGGTCTGGCGCTGGATCGCCGCGGTCTGGTAGTTCACGGTGTCGCGCACCCACGACAACAGCCCGGACTGACCGGGCGCGAGGCGGCTGGAGTACAACGTGGCCAGTGCGGTGTCGATCTCGGCTGCGTCCATTCCCTCGGACGCCAGCAACCGGCGCGCCTGCACTTCGCTTGCGCGGCAATCCAGCGTGCGAGCCACGACCGCGAACATCAGCGCCTTGGTGGCGCGCGGTAGCACGGTCGACGCGAACGCATGGTCGAGTGTCTTCTTGAGCAGCGCCGCCGCGGGCAGCCCGGCCAGGGTGGCGACCACCGGGCCGAACGGCCCCTGTTGCAGGCGCGCCGGATCGATCGGCGGCACCGGCCGCGTATGCCCGCCACGTGCCGGCAGCAGGCGCAGCAACGGCCGGGCCCAGCCTGCCAGGCGCCCGCCGATGCCGTTGGCGAAACGTTCGAATTTCAGCTCGGGCGGGCAGGCCAGCAAGATGCCGATCCGGTTGTAGAAACAACCCATCGCCACCAGGAACGCCATTTCATGCACTGCAAGCGGCGCATAACCCAGCTGCACCAGCGCGTCGCAGTCGGCCTTGGCCGGCCGTGGCCGGGAGCGCGCCAGATTGCGGCAAAAGGCGATGAAGGCGCGCTCCTTGTCGTCGAGTTCGGCCATGTGCACGTCGCGCTCGATCCGGCTGATGAAGCTTTCCGAATAACCCAGGATCTTCATGTAGGCGCGGTTGGCGCCGTAACAATAACGGCACGAGTTCTCCTGCGCCGTCACCATCATGCCGATATGAAACAGGCGCTGCGGCAACTCGCTGGCATGGTAGGTCGTCAGGTCGAGGCAGGCTTCGCGCAGCCACGGGTTGGGCGCCACGCGGCGGTCGGCTTCGGACACCTGTGCGCCCCGACGCCGGATTTCCGCCTCCCACGCCGCATCGACGACCGGCGGCAGGATCGGCTCGCTCCACTCGATATTGGCCAGCAACTGCGCCACGACGGATCCTTTCCAGTGCCATTGCCCGATCCGACCAGTCCCCACCGAACACGGTAACCCAAATCCGCCGGCCCCGGTTGATCGCCCGCAACAATCCGGACGCAACCCGGACGCGCCACAGCTACCACCGCCACCACCACTGCCCCTTCCACAGCCACAGCCACAGCCACAGCCACGACAGCGCCGCGGCCGCCGCAAGACGCGGTGTCAGCGCCCGGTGCCGCCGCGTGACGGCAGCGCGGCCTCGACCGACGGCAGGTCGACCATGAACGGCGCCCCGGGCGCGGTGCAACCGGCGTCGCAGCATTTGCCTGGCTGGCGGTTGGCCGTGATGGCGCGCCGCGGGTCGTGTGGCGCCGGGCCGGGGCCACCGTCCGCGGCCACACCGCGCTCGAGCAGCCGCTCCACCAGTTCGACCTTGCTGCCCAGCGGGTAGTTGCGGTAGATCTCCTGCTTCATGGCTGCCGGCGAACCGCCGCCATGCAGGCTGATGACGCTGTACCAGCCGCCCTGGTAACCGGCGCTCAGGTCCTCCAGGAACCGCGCGGTCTGGATGCGCTGCTCGTACGGCACGTCGGGGTTGGCCCGCAGCACCTCGCTCAGCCGCGCCGCGGTCTCGGGGTTGTGGTCCTCGTCCGGCCCGGGCAGGGTGACGATCAGGCCGCCGCTGACATAGTGGGCGATGCGGTGCATGTCGTAGATCTTGGTCGCCAGCAGCAGTTTGCCGATGTTGGCAAACACCGGGTCGGGCATGAAGATGCCGCTGCCGCCGGTGGACTTGCCGTACACGCTGGCGGCCACGCCGCAGGCGAAAAAACTCTCGGTGATGGTGATCAGCTCGACCATCTGCTCGCGCAGGTGGGTCTCCTGGCCGGGGTCGAAGCCGTTGGCTTCGCACATCAGGGCGCCGGCGCCGATCAGCTGGTCGCCGAATCCGGCGCGCGCGCCGATGCAGGTGTGGCGGTGGTGGGTGGCATAACTGTGCGTCAGGTACGCCGAGTGTTCCCATTCACCGGGCGCCCCGGAATAGAACACCCGGTCCCACGGAACCAGCACCTGGTCGAACAGCACCACGCCGGTGCTCTGGCCATATTTGCGGCTGAACAACGCATCGCCATGCTCGAGTTTCTCGCCCGGGCGGCCGGCCGGGCGTGCCACGATGGTGACGCCCGGCGCGTCGATCGGCACCGCGCAACAGACCGCGAAATCGGCGTCCTCGCGGCCCATGCTGCGGCACGGCATGACCAGCAGTTCGTGCATGTAGGGCGCGCCGGTCACGATCGCCTTGGTTCCGGAAATCACGATGCCCCGGGCGTCGCGCCGCACCACATGCAGGTAACTGTCGACGTTGGCCTGCTGGTGCGGGCGCCGGCTGCGGTCGCCCTTGGCGTCGGTCATGGCCACGCCCAGCGTCAGGTCGTGCTGCTGCACCCGGTGCAGGTAGTGCAGGAAACGCCCCATGTACTCTTTGCTCCCCAGCGCGTCATCGAGCCGCGCCGATACCTGGCCGATGGCGCTGAGCGCGTCATGCGTCAGGTAGCGCTGGGCGCAACCGGTTTCCTGGCACACCAGCCGCACCGCCTCGAGTTTGTTGAGCAGGTCGGCACCGCAAGTACTGGTGTGGGTCAGGCGGTTGACGATCTGCCCGCTGGTCTGCTGCAACGCGGTCATGACCGGCGCGTACTGCGGCTTGTGCGCGTAGTCGTAGGTCAGCGCGATCGCATTGATGCCGGGCGCGAAGCCGCGCTCGTCGGCAACACTGTCGACCTGGCGGCCGTCGAGGAAGACCCTGGGCCGGTAGGCGCGCAGCGATTGGCGGAACTCGTCGCCGGTCATCAACCGGGAGCGTGGGGTGGAAGCGTTCATGCGGCAAGGTCCTTCGAAGACGCGGTCCGGCCAATTCTAGACAGCGCCCGGTGGCGCACATCAGGCATCCTGCATGCTGCGCATTGCGGAATTCGCCCTTGGGGACGGCCCGGCGGTGCTCATCAGGCAACCTCCGTGCTGCGCACTGCGGTGCGAGCTTGCTTGGGGCGGCCCGGCGCGGCGCTCATGGCGCCCGGATTGGTGCCGGATTGGGGCCGGATAACGGTCGGATAACGACCGGTCGGGGCCCTGGTTGGGCTACCATCCCGCTGGGGCCGGTCGCAGACCCCGACCGGCACGCCGGGGCCGCCGCTGGCCCGCCCCGCCACTTGCGCGACCCGAAGGAAACCGATGCTGCTCGACGCCGATGAAAGCCAGCTGGTGCTGGTGGATTACCAGACCCGCCTGATGCCCGCCATCTTCGAAGGCCCGCTGGTGCTCGCCAATGCGCTGCGCCTGGCGCGCATGGCGCAGTCGCTGCAGGTGCCGCTGTGGGCGACCGAACAGAATCCCGGCCGGCTGGGCGAGAACGCCGCCGAGCTGCGTGCCGTGGTGGCCGAATGCGGCGGCCGCACGCTGGACAAGATGTGCTTCAGCGCCTGCGCCGACGGCCTGGTCGAGTGGCTGCGTCCACCCGGGCGCAAGGCGCCGGCTGGCGGCAACGCGCGCAGCCTGCCCAAGCACCTGCAAAAGGCGGTACCGACGGCCGAGCCCGAGCGCCACAGCATCGTCATCGCGGGTTGCGAAGCCCATGTGTGCCTGCTGCAGACCGCGCTCGAGCTGCTCGAACAGGAGTTCGACGTATGGGTGGTGACCGACGCCTGCGGTTCGCGCACCGAGCGCAACCGCGACGCCGCGTTCGACCGACTGGCCGGCAACGGCGCGGAACTGGTGACGACCGAGATGGTGGCGTTCGAGTGGTTGCGCTCGGCCGAGCACCCGATGTTCAAGGTCGTGCAGGGGCTGATCAAGTAAGGCGGCGGGTCGCGCCGCGGCCTTCAGTCGCCCGCGCCTTGCGAACGGCCCAAGCTGCCGCGCGCGAGCCAGGCCAGGCCATGCCGCCCCGCTGCAGCGGCTCCGAGATGCCGACGCCGACGTAACCGCCGATCGGCCGCGCCGGCAGGGGACATGCCGGGGCAAACCCACCGGCCGGACCAAGCTCGCATAAACTGCCGGTTCGGCAGGGCCAGGGCGATCATCCAGCCGGATGCGCCGGCCCGACCGCCCCCGGAACCACCATGGAAGACTCCCGCCTGCTGGCAGCCTGCTGTATCGCCTGCGCGTTGGCCGGCTGTGCCGCCCCGCCACTGCGCAGCGATGCGCCGGCCTTGGCACAGCCGCTGCAGTGGCAGACGCCGCTGCCGCACAACGGCAGCCTGACCGACCTGTCGCAGTGGTGGCAGGGCCTGGGTGATCCGCTGCTGGTGCAGCTGGTCGAAGCGGCGCAGGGCGCCAGCCCGTCGGTGGCGTCGGCACTGTCGCGCGTGGCGCAAAGCCGCGCCGCCACGGTGCAGGCGGCGGCGGCGTTGTTACCCACGCTGGACGGTTCGGCCAGTGCGGTGCGTGGCACGACCCAGGTCGCGATGCCGGTGGCCACGACCGTGCAGGCCGCGTTGCAGGCCTCCTGGGAAGCCGATCTTTTCGGCGCCAACCGGCGTGCCGGTGAAGCCGCACAGGCCCGGCTGGAAAGCGCGCAAGCCCAATGGCACGATGCGCGCGTGGCGGTGGCGGCAGAGGTCGCGCACCGCTACTTCAGCCAGCGCGCGTGCGAGCAGCAGGCCGCCATCACTCGGCTCGACGCCGATTCGCGATCGCGCAGCTCCCGGCTGCAGGAGCTGAGCAGCCAGGCCGGTTCCACGGCGCCGGCCTCGGCCGGGCTGGCGCGCGCCAGCGCGCCCGAGGCCAGCAGCCGGGCCATCCACCAACGCGCGTTGTGTGCGCAGGACAGCCATGCGCTGGCCGCGCTGACCGGCTGGCCGGTCACCGAACTGCAGCCAAGACTGGCGGCGGCGCCACTCGACCTGGCGCCGGCGGCCGCCATCACCATCACCAGCGTGCCGGCGCGCGCGCTCGGGCAACGCCCCGACCTGTTCAGCGCGCAGCGCGAGGTCGCCGCAGCCGCCGCCGACGCCGGAGTCGCCGAGGCGCAACGCTACCCCCGCCTGGGCCTGAGCGGATCGATTGGCGCCGCGCGTAACCGCGCCGGCGCGGCCAGCGACAACTACACCAACTGGTCGATCGGGCCGGTGACTCTTTCGGTGCCGCTGTTCGATGGTGGGCGCCAGGCCGCCAGTGTGCAGGCGGCGCAGGCACGTTACGAAGAGGCGGTGTTCCTGTACCAGGCGCGCGCGCGCCAGGCGGTGCGCGAAGTCGAAGAGGCGCTGGTCAACCTGCAAAGCACGGCCGCGCGCAGTGACGACGCCAGCCAGGCCGACCAGGGTTACCGCGCCTGGCTGCGGGCCACGGAAGCACGTTTCGAAGGTGGTCTGGCCAACCAGATGGAACTCGAGGAAACCCGCCGCACGGCGCTGGCGGCGGCCGACGCGCTGGTGGCGCTGCGGCGCGAGCGCATCCAGGCCTGGATCGCGTTGTACCGTGCGGTGGGCGGAGGCTGGGAGCAGCCGCCCGCCACCGGGCCCTGACCAGACTCCGCAACCGGCAGCACCGAAACCCGTACAGGCACGCATGAAATACCTCCCATCACGATCCACGCCACTGGTCCTGGCCGCCTTCGCGGGCCTGGCGCTCGGGTTGGCCGTTTTCTTGTCGGGCGCGACCGGCGCGACCGAGGACGACAAGAAGCCCGCGGCGCCCAAACCGGCGTTGACGGTGACCACGGTGCAGCCGCAGCTGGGGCGGCTGCCGATCAGGCTGGCCGCCAACGGCAACATCGCGGCATGGCAGGAGGCCAGCATCGGCAGCGAGGCCAACGGCCTGCGCCTGAGCGAGGTGCGCGCCAACGTCGGCGACGTGGTGCGCGCCGGACAACTGCTCGCCGTCTTTGCGCCCGACGCAGTGCAGGCCGACCTTGCACTCGCGCAGGCCAACCTGCAGGAAGCCGAGGCGACCGCGACCGACGCGGCCGGCAACGCCGAGCGCGCGCGCACACTGCAGACCAGCGGCGCCTTGAGCACGCAGCAGATCAACCAGTACCTGACCGCGGAAAAAACCGCCCGCGCGCGTGTGCAGGCGTCGCGGGCCATGCTCGCGGTGCAACAGCTGCGCCTGAAGAACACGCGCGTGCTGGCGCCCGACAGCGGCACCATCTCGGCGCGCAGCGCCACCGTGGGCGCCGTGCTGCCCAGCGGCACCGAATTGTTCCGCATGATCCGCCAGGGGCGGCTGGAATGGCGCGCGGAGGTGACCTCGGCCGAGCTCGGACGGCTGGCCGTCGGCACGACCGCGCTCGTGACCACCGCCAGCGGCGTCCAGCTCAAGGGCCGGGTGCGCATGGTCGCCCCCACGGTGGACCCGCAGACCCGTTCCGCCCTGGTTTATGTCGACCTGCCGATGGCGAGCGGCATGGCCTCGCCGACGCTGGCGGGCATGTTTGCCAAGGGCGAGTTTGCCCTCGGCGACAGCAGCTCGCTGATGGTGCCGCAGACCGCGGTGATCGTGCGCGACGGGTTCAGCTACGTCTACCGGCTCGGCGACGACAACCGGGTGGCGAAGATCAAGGTACAGACCGGCCGGCTCGCGGGTGACCAGATCGAGATCACCAGCGCGCTGAGCGCCGACCTGCGACTGGTGGCCAGCGGCGCCGGATTCCTGAACGACGGGGATCTGGTGCGCGTGGTCCGGGACGGCCAGCCGGTGGCGGCCGCGGGCGCGGCGCGCCCGGCCGCGGCGGCGTCGAAGTAAGCACCGGGAGCCGCCATGATGAATGTCTCGTCCTGGTCGATCAGGAACCCGATCCCGGCCGTGATGCTGTTCGTGCTGCTGGGTTTTGCGGGCCTGCTGTCGTTCAACGCGATGAAGGTGCAGAACTTCCCGGACATCGAGCTGCCCACCGTCGTGGTGTCGGCCAGCCTGCCCGGGGCGGCGCCGGCGCAGCTGGAGACCGAGGTCGCGCGCAAGCTCGAGAACTCGATCGCCACGGTGCAGGGCCTCAAGCACATCTACACCAAGGTGCAGGACGGCAACGTCACGGTGACGGCCGAGTTCCGGCTCGAGAAACCGGTGCAGGAGGCGGTGGACGACGTGCGATCGGCGGTGGCCAAGGTGCGCAGCGACCTGCCGGGCGATGTGCGCGACCCGGTCGTCAACAAGATGGACATGGCGGCCCAGCCGGTGCTGGCGTTCACCATCCGCTCGGTGGCGCGCAGCGGGTCCCCGGGCATGGACGACGAGGCGCTGTCGTGGTTCGTCGACAACGACGTGACGCGCCGGCTGCTGGCGGTGCGTGGCGTGGGGGCCGTGAACCGGGTCGGCGGCGTGACACGCGAAGTGCGCGTGGCGCTGGACCCGATGCGGCTGCAGGCGCTCGGCGCCACCGCGGCCGACATCTCGCGCCAGTTGCGCCAGGTGCAGGTGGAGAGCGCCGGCGGACGGGCCGATATCGGCGGCGGCGAGCAACCGATGCGCACGCTGGCCACGGTGCGTTCGGCGCAGGAGCTGGGCCTCGTGCAACTGGCGCTGGCCGACGGGCGGCGCATCCGCCTGGACCAGGTCGCCACCGTCACCGACACCACGGCCGAGCCGCGTTCGGCCGCGCTGCTCGACGGCCAGGCGGTGGTGGGTTTCGAAGTCTCGCGCAGCAAGGGCGAAAGCGAGGTGGCCGTGGGCGCGGCGGTGCAGCAGGCGCTGGCCGAACTCAAGCTCCAGCACCCGGACATCGAACTCACGGAAGCCTTCAACTTCGTGACGCCGGTGCAGGAGGAATACACCGGCTCGCTGTACCTGCTGTACGAGGGCGCGATCCTGGCGGTGCTGGTGGTGTGGCTGTTCCTGCGCGACTGGCGCGCCACGGTGGTATCGGCCGTGGCGCTGCCGCTGTCGGTGATCCCGGCGTTCATCGGCATGCACCTGCTCGGCTTCAGCGTCAACGTGGTCACGCTGCTGGCGCTCTCGCTGGTGGTCGGCATCCTGGTGGACGACGCGATCGTCGAGGTGGAGAACATCGTGCGCCACCTGCGCATGGGCAAGACCCCGTACCAGGCGGCGATGGAGGCGGCCGACGAGATCGGCCTGGCCGTGATCGCCACCACCTTCACGCTGGTGGCCGTGTTCCTGCCCACGGCGTTCATGAGCGGCGTGGCGGGCAAGTTCTTCAAGCAGTTCGGCTGGACCGCCTCGCTGGCCGTGGTGGCGTCGCTGCTGGTGGCGCGGGTGCTGACGCCGATGATGGCCGCCTACATGCTCCAGCCGATCACCGGCGCGCACCAGGACCCGCGCTGGATGCGGCTGTACCTGCGCTGGGCCGGCTGGTGCCTGAGCCACCGCTTCAAGACCATGCTGATGGCCACCGCCTTCTTCATCGGCTCGATCGCGCTGATCCCGCTGTTGCCGACCGGCTTCATCCCGCCCGACGACAACTCGCAGACCCAGGTCTACCTGGAGCTGCCGCCCGGCTCGACGCTGGCGCAGACCCGCAGCGCGGCCGAGCAGGCGCGTTTGCTGGTGGCCAAGGTGGAGCATGTCGTGAGCATCTACACCACCATCGGCGGAGGCAGCGCGGGCGGCGACCCGTTCGCGATGCAGGGTGCGTCGGAGGTGCGCAAGGCCACGCTCACGGTGCTGCTGGCGGCGCGCGACAAACGGCCGCGCAAACAGGGCATCGAGAACCAGATCCGCGCCGCGCTGGAGGCGCTGCCGGGTGCGCGCAGCAAGGTCGGCCTGGGCGGCTCGGGCGAAAAATACATCATGGTGCTGACCGGGGAGGACCCGGTCGCGCTGCACGCCGCGGCGCTGGCGGTGGAAAGCGACCTGCGCACCATACCGGGCCTGGGCAGCGTGGCGTCGAGCGCGAGCCTGATCCGGCCCGAGATCGCGGTGCGGCCCGACTTTGCCCGCGCCGCCGACCTGGGCGTGACCAGCGCCGCGATCGGCGAGACGCTGCGCATAGCCACCACCGGCGACTACGACGTGTCGCTGGCCAAGCTCAACCTGTCCCAGCGCCAGGTGCCGATCGTGGTCAAGCTCGACGCGAGCGCGCGCCAGGACCTGGCGCTGCTGGAGCGCCTGGCGGTGCCGGGCCAGCGCGGACCGGTGCTTCTGGCCCAGGTGGCGACACTCGAGGTCACCGGCGGCCCGGCCGTGATCGACCGCTACGACCGCGCGCGCAATGTCAACTTCGAGATCGAGCTCTCGGGGCTGCCGCTGGGCGAGGTGACCGCGGCGGTGCAGGCGCTGCCGGCGGTCAAACAGCTGCCAGCCGGCGTCAAGGTGGTGGAGATCGGCGACGCCGAGGTGATGGGCGAACTGTTCGCCAGTTTCGGCCTGGCGATGCTGACCGGCGTGTTGTGCATCTACATCGTGCTGGTGCTGCTGTTCAAGGACTTCCTGCACCCGGTCACGATCCTGTGTGCGTTGCCGCTGGCCCTGGGCGGCGCCTTTGTCGGCCTGCTGATCGCCCAGAAGAGCTTCTCGATGCCTTCGCTGATCGGGCTGATCATGCTGATGGGCATTGCCACCAAGAACTCGATCCTGCTGGTCGAGTACGCGATCGTGGCGCGGCGCGACCACCACCTGGGCCGCCTCGAGGCGCTGCTGGACGCCTGCCACAAGCGGGCCCGCCCGATCATCATGACCACGCTGGCCATGGGTGCGGGCATGGCGCCGATCGCCTTCAACCTGGGCGCGGCGGACCCGAGTTTCCGCTCGCCGATGTCGATCGCGGTGATCGGCGGGCTGATCACCTCGACCGTGCTCAGCCTGCTGGTCGTGCCGGCGGTGTTCACCTACGTCGACGACTTCGGCAACTGGGGCCGGCGCATGGCGGGGCGGTTGCGCCGGCGCGCACCCGAGGCGGCGAACCCTGCGGCCCGCGGTGAACCATCCAGTGCAGCACCGCCGGCAAAGGCCTGACACCTGGGCCTGGCCCGGCCTGTGCGTGTTGCTGGGCCTGGCGAGCAGCGGCGTCTGGTGGTCGGGCAGTTCGGCGGCGCTGGCCTGGCATGCCGACAGCTGGTCGCGCCAGCCCTGGGTGCTGTGGACCGCCAGCCTGGCCCACCTGTCGGGCGCGCACCTGCTGGCCAACCTGGCGGCGCTGGCGGTGCTCGGCGTGCTCGGCTCGACGCTGCGCGCCGGCAAGGTGGCCGCGGCCGCGTTGCTGCTGGCGTGGCCCTTGGGCACCCTGGCCTTGGGGTGGTGGCCGCAGGTCGGCGGCTACAGCGGCATGTCCGGCCTGCTCAATGCCATGGCGGCGGTGTTGTGGGCCCACACCGCCTTCGGTGCTGCGGCCCGGCCGGTGTCGTTCGTGATCTTCGCGGCGCTGGCACTCAAGCTGCTGAGCGAACACGCCTGGTCGCAGCCGATCGCCTTCGATCCCAACTGGGGCTTCAACGTGGTCTACGCGGCGCACCTGGCCGGGGCGCTGGCGGGCGCCGCGTGCGGGCTGTTGGTCGGCGCCGGCACGCGACTGGGCAAACGGCCACCGGCCTGAGCGGCGCCTGTGCGCCATCAATCGGTGCGTGGCATGCCCGGCGCGTCGTCGAACAGGCCAGGCCCGCCAAACTGCGCGCGTTCGGTCAACAACATGCGCAGTTTGGTCTCGACCCCGCCATTGGCCGAGAAGCCGCCGGGCCGGCCACCGGCGGCCAGCACGCGATGGCAGGGAACGACCGGCGCAAACGGGTTGTGGCCGAGCGCCTGACCGACCGCCTGCGCCGAGCGCGGCTCGCCCATGCGCTGCGCGAGTTCGCCGTAGGTCACGGTGGAACCCGGTGGCACACGGCGTGCTGCTTCGTACACGCGCTGGTAAAACGGCGGCACGCCGTCCATGTCCAGTGCGATGTGCGACAGATCGGCCGGCTGGTTGGGTGCGCCACCCAGCAGCGCCACGATGTCGGTGATGGCGCGGCGCACGGCGGGCGGCGGCTCGGCCTCGCCGCAGGGCGCAAAACGGCGCGCCATGCGCGCGCGGGTCTGCGCCTCGTCGGCCTCGGGCAGCTGCACACCGGTGAGCCCGAGCGCACTCCAGGCGACGGCGCAGCGGCCGATTGGCGTGTCGAACATGGCGAAGGCTTCGGTCTGCATGGTCAAGGGCCATGGTAGGCCATGGACGCCCGCAAGACCAGCGGCTGCCACCACAACGGGCGTCGCGGCCGTAAAATCCGGCCGTGGACTGGCTTCAGAAACTGCCCGGCTTTCAGCGCACGCCCTACGGCTTCGAGTGGCGGCTGCTGCGCCTGATGCCCAGCGTGTGCGTGGCGGGAACCCTGCTGCCGGCGCTGATGGCGGTCGCGGCCCGGTTCATCATCACCGGCGCCAGTGCCGCCGAACTGGCGCGCAAGGTGCAGCTGTTCGATTTCGTCATGATCGGCCTGGTGGCCTTCGTCTGGACGCTGGTGATCACGGTCAGCATCGGCTGTGTGATCGTCTGGCTCATGAAAGGCCCGGCCTACGTGGCCGACGGTTTCACCGTGTCGCACAGCGACAAGCCGCGGCCCTGACGGTGCCGGCGCGCTCGCCTGATCGCGCGGTTCGGGTGAACGCCGGGGGTTGGCGCAAATACACTGTCGACTTCCCGCAACCAGCCCGGTGGCGCACATGAACACACACAGCAAACTGGTCAGGATCGGTGGCGCCTCCGGCTTCTGGGGCGACAGCAGCGTGGGCGCGCCGCAACTGGTGGCCAGCGGCCAGGTCGACTACCTGGTGTTCGATTACCTGGCCGAACTCACGATGTCGATCCTGGCCGGCGCACGCCTGAAGAAACCCGAACTGGGTTATGCCACCGACTTCGTGACGGTCGCCATGAAAGCCGTGTTGCGCGACGTCGTGGCCAAGGGCATACGCGTGGTCAGCAATGCCGGCGGCGTCAACCCGCACGGTTGCGCCGCCGCGCTGGCGGCGCTGGCGGCAGAACAGGGCCTGACGCTTAAGGTCGCGGTGGTGACCGGCGACGACGTGATGCCGCTGCTGCCAGCCTTGCGCGACGCGGCCGAGCCGGTGCGCGAGATGCAGAGCGGCGCGGCGTTGCCGCGACAGGTGCTCACGGCCAACGCCTACCTGGGCGCGCTGCCGATACAGGCCGCCCTCGACGCCGGGGCGCAGGTGGTGGTCACCGGGCGCTGCGTGGACT
>JANMYG010000651.1:0-9326 GCA_031381865.1 Betaproteobacteria bacterium
CCACCTGCAGCACCAGCCGCGATCGAACGGGCCTTCGTACCCACGCGGTCCGGCCGGATCCACGTGGCCAGTGCCGGCCAGGGTTTTCCGGTGCTGCTACTGCACCAGACGCCGCGTTCCTGGGACGAGTACCGCGACGTGCTGCCGCTGCTCGGACAGTCGTACCGCGCGCTCGCCATGGACACCGTCGGCTTCGGCGATTCACAACCACTGCCCGAGGGCGACAACAGCATCGAGCGGTGGGCCGCGGCCGCATTCGACCTGCTCGACGCACTCGGCCATGAGCGCGTGGCGGTGGTCGGGCACCACACCGGCGCCGTGATCGCACTGGAGATGGCGGGCAGCCAGCCGGCGCGCGTGGCGGCGCTGGTGCTGTCGTCGTGCCCGTTCGTGGACGCGGCCCGGCGCGCTGCGCACCAGGGCCGGCGCGTGATCGACGACGTGCGGCGCCAACCCGGCGGCGAGCACCTGACCGAGTTGTGGCAGCGGCGCCAGCCGTTCTACCCGCCTGGCAATATCGGGTTGCTGGAACGCTTCATGACCGACGCACTGAAGGCCGGCGCACTGGCCGGCGACGGACACCGGGTGGTCGGGCGTTATGCCATGGAGACCAGAATCGCGCTGGTCGGCAGCCCGACCCTGGTGATCGCGTCGACCGATGATCCGCACGCCTACCCGGCGGCGCCGCGCGTCGCACAGGCCATCCCAGGCAGCAGGCTGGTCGAGATCGCAGGCGGCATGGTGCCGTTGCCCGACCAGATGCCCGGGGTTTTTGCCGACACGGTGGCGCAATTCCTGGCGAAACTGACCCTGGAGCGATAACCCGGCCGCGTCACAACACCCGCGGCAACCAGAGCGCCAGGCCGGGGAACGCGATGATCAGCGCCACCAGCAGGATGGTGCACACGATGTAGGGCAGCGCGGCCAGCGACACCGTACGCAGCGTGGTGCCCCTGGGCGCGATACCCAGCATGATGAAAAGCAACATGCCGAACGGCGGCGTGGTGAACCCGATTTCGAGCGCCAGCAGCACGATCAGGCCGAACCACACCATGTCGAAATGCAGGCTGATCGCCAGCGGCACGAAGATCGGCAGGGTGATCAGCATCATCGACACCTGGTCCATGAACATGCCCAGCAGCAGGATGATGCCCACCATCACCAGCAGCACGGTCAGCGGCGACAGCTGGAACGACAGCGCCCAGCCGATGAAGCCCGAACTGGCGCCCGTGAATGCCAGCACCTGCGCAAAAGTGCTGGAGGCCGAGATGATCAGGAACGTCATGCCCGTGACCTTCATTGCGTCTTCGAGGCTCCTCCACAGAATGTCGATCCGGAAGCGGCCATAGAAAAAAAGCAGGGCCAGCACGCCGGCACAACCCAGCGCGGCCGACTCGGTCGGCGAGGCGATGCCCAGGATGATGGTGCCGACCACCAGGAAGATGATGACGCCCATCGGCACCACGTTGGCGCCCAGCGCGCGCAGCTTCTCGCCCAGTGTGAAGGTCGGCCCTTCGTCGTATTGGGGCGCGCACGCGGGGTCCAGCCGCACCTGCAGCGTGATGAGCGCGATATACATCGCCGTCAGCAGCAGGCCCGGAATAGCGCCGGCGATCAGCAGGGCGCCGACATCGATCTGCGCCAGTGACCCCAGCAACACGGCCAGCGACGACGGCGGGATGATCACGGCCAGCCCGCCGGCGCCCAGGATCGGGCCGAACGCCATGTGCGGCTTGTAGCCGCGGCGCAGCATCTCGGGCACCATGCTGGTTCCCATCATGGCGGTATTGGCCAGGCTGGAGCCTGACAGCGCCGCGAACACCGCACCCGCCAGCACCACCAGGTACGACAGGCGCGCGCGCAGGTTGCCGATACACATGTCGAGCGCCTTGAACACGTTTTCGCCCAGGCCGGAGCGAAAGAACAGGCTGCCCATGATCAGGAACAGCGGCATCGGCGTGAGCCCGTAGACCGCCACCGCGCTCGGGAAGTTCGACACCATCTGCTCGACGCCGGTGGCGCCGCCGAAGTACACGTAGATGCAGACGATATTGGTCAGGAAGAAGGCGAACGCGACCGGAAGCCCGACACCCATCAGGCACAGAATCATGCCCACCATCAGGGCCAGCGGAATTTGCCAGGTCATGTCAGTACCCGTCCATCTTCAGCGGATCGATGTGGTAGAGCGAATCGGCGCCGAGCAGGAAACGCAGCCACTCGACGGTTGCGAGCCAGAAGCCGAGCACCATCGGCAGGTACACCAGCCACTTGGGCATATCGTAGGTCCGGGTCTCGTAACTGCCTTCGCGCCAGGCCGCAAGACCGTTCCTGGTGGCCACCCACGCCAGGTACGCGCAGACCATGATGCACACCACGTAGACACTGCGCTCGAACGCGCGCTTGAGCGCGGGCGGCATCGGCGCGCGCAGAAACTCGACGAACACGTGGCCCTTGCCGCGCACCAGCAACGGCATCGGCAGGAACGCCGCGTACAACAGGATGTATTCGGCCGTCGACGAGGCCCATGACAGCGGGCGCAAACCGACCGTGCGAGCCGACACGTCGGCGACCACGATCAGCACCAGCAGGCCCAGCAGCAGCATGGTCAGGCGGGCGAGCCAGCGGCCCAGGCGCTCGACCATCGAAAAAAGCAGGTTCATTTCTGTTCCACCACTTGTGTATCCACGCGCCCCTGGCCCGCGTTTGGGACCGGCCCACGGCCGCGCATGTACCCGGGAGATCAAGGACAGCGGCAGTTCGCCCCGGGCCTGGCCCGACCGGATGCTGTCCGACCAGGCAGATCCGGTTTTTAGTCGAGGAACTTCTGCCTGAGTGCCGCCACATTGGTCGGGTCGCGCTTGGTCAGCCGGTCCCAGCTGGCGCGCGAGTCGGCCTCGAGATACCGCTTGCGCGCCTCGCCGGTCAGTTCGACCACTTTCATGCCCTTGGCAATCATCGCGTCGCCCTCCTGCTGGGTCGCGATGGCATTGGCCGCGAAGCTGGCTTTCTCGTGTTCGATCGCGGTGTCGCTCAGGATCTTCTGCGCCTGCGGCGTGAGGCTGTCCCACTTCTTCAGGTTCATGGTGATCAACACGTCGGTGTGCAGGAACGACGGGTCGATGCGGTAACGCGTGAACTTGTCCCAGCCGAAGCCGGAATAACCCAGCACCGAATACCCCATGGCGTTGACCAGCCCGCGCTCGAGCGAGGTGTAGGCCTCGCCGGGCCCCTGCACGATCGGGGTCACGCCGAGCGCCTCGAAGAATTCGCGGTACAGCGGAGCCGAGCGCACCTTGAGCTTGGACCAGTCCACGCCTCCGTCCGGGGTACGCACCGGCTCGGCCACGGTGAAGATATGGAAACCGGTGCCGCCGTCCACGTGCGCCAGGATGTGGGCGTTGGCCTTCTGGGCGAAGATCTTGTTGACCATGTCCCAGCCCCCGTTGGCGCGCAGCTCCCAGGGTTTCTTCGAGGTGGCCGAGAACACCTCGCCCTCGGGCACGATGTTCAGGTACAGTCCCGGCGCGGCGTTGACCATGTCGATGACACCGTTCTTCTGCGCCTCGCCGAGCTGCAGCGGCGGCATGACTTCGGGGCCGCCACGCACCTGGATCCGCACCACGCCCTTGCCGCGCTCGTTGACGGCCTCGACGTACTTCATGAAGCTTCGCGCATAACTGTTTTGCGCCGGCGTGAAATGCACCGCGTTGATCACGGCCTCCTGCGCCAGGGCCGGCAGTGTGGCGCAGACCAGCGCCGCGGCAGCGACGCTTCGGGTCAGGAACGATGTCATGGGAAGTACTCCTAGGTGAAATGAACGCGTGCCGGTTCCGGCACGCTGCTGCAAAGGCCGACGCGCCGGCCGGAACGGTGGATTTTCGGTGCGGGTCGGTTCCAACACCCTGCAGTTTGACCGAATCCTAATATATACAGTATATTGTTGTCAATGAAGAATTTCCGCACCGACCGAAGCGCCGTTCACCTCGCGGCGGCGTTCGGCCATACCCACAGGCCCTGACATGCAACCTGAACCGACCATGTACCACCGGCCGCTGACGCCGCTGCTGCGACCGGGCCAGACGGTCCGGCTGGTGTGGCTGGCGTTGGGCAGTGTGGCGCTGGCCGAGATCGCTGCACATGCCCGGCCCGACGCGCTGGTGCTCGACCTGCAGCACGGCTTGTGGGACCGCACCACGATGGAAGCCGCGATCGGCATCGCCAACGCCCGGCTGCCGGTCATAGTGCGCACCGCGGACCACACGCCGGCCGCGATCGCGAATGCGCTCGACGCCGGCGCGGCCGCCGTGCTGGTGCCGCTGGTGGAGAGCGCCGAGGACGCGCGGCGCATCATCGAGGCCGGGCGTTACCCACCGGTGGGCCGACGTTCGGCCGGTGGCGTGCGCCCGCTTATGAACGGAATGGCCGGCATGCAGCTGGCCGATCGCCACCTCGCCCTGGGCGCGCTGATCGAGACCGTGCGCGGGGTCGACAACGCAGCGGCCATCTGCGCGGTCGAAGGGCTGGATTTCGTGTTTGTCGGCACCGGCGACCTGTCGCTGTCGCGTGGCGACGCCGACCCCGCAGGCCTTGCCGCGTGTTGTGCGCGCGTGCTGGACGCCGCGCACGCGCGCGGCCTGCCGTGCGGCCTGTTCACCGCCGACGCCGACGCCGCGCGCGAAGCGCTGGCCGCCGGTTACGACATCGTCGTCGTGGCCAACGACATCGACCTGGCGGTGCGCGGCTTCGGCGCTGCCGTGCGCGCCAGCAAAACCGTTGCCGACGCCTGAATTCGCGCGATCACCCACCACGCAAGCACAGAATCCGCCCGCATGCAGCCGTTCCACACCACGCTCGATGACCTGGTCCGCGCCCTGGGCGACGACGTGGTCACCAGCGGCCCGGCCATCGAAGGGCGCCGCAATACCGACTGGAGCGGCGCACCTGGCGCCACGCCCCGTGCCCTGCTGCGCCCGCGCACCACCGCCCAGGTGGCCGAAGCCCTGCGCATCTGCCACGCCGCCGGCCAGAGCGTGGTGCCGCAGGGTGGCCTGACCGGCCTTGCCGGCGGTGCGTGCTGCGCGCCAGACGATGTGGCGATCAGCCTGGAGCGCATGCACCGCGTCGAAGACATCGACCCGGTGTCGGGCACGATCACGGTGCAGGCCGGCGCCACGCTGCAATCGGTGCAGGACGCAGCCGACCAGGCCGGCTTCCTGTTCGCGCTCGACCTCGGCGCGCGCGGCAGCTGCACCATCGGCGGCAACCTGGCCACCAATGCGGGCGGCAACCGCGTGATCCGTTACGGCACCATGCGCGACCAGTTGCTGGGCATCGAGGCGGTGCTGGCCGACGGCAGCGTCATCAGCGGCCTGCACAAGATGGTCAAGAACAACACCGGCTACGACCTCAAACAACTGCTGGCCGGCAGCGAGGGTACGCTGGGCATCATCACGCGCGCGGTGCTGCGGCTGCGGCCCAAGCCGAAGGCGGTGGCCACCGCCTGGTGCGGCCTGCCGGATTTCGCGGCGGTGACCAGGTTGCTGCAACGCGCCCAGGCGCAGCTCAGCGGCGGCGTGTCGGCGTTCGAGGTGATGTGGCCGAGTTATGTCGCATTCGTGCTGGCCCATGTCGCCGGCTTGCGGGCGCCGCTGCGTTCGCCGCACGCGTTCCATGTGCTGCTGGAAAATTCCGGCTCCGACGCCGCCCGCCACCAGCAGGCCTTTGACGAATTCCTGGAACAGATGCTGGATGAGGGCGTGATCGAGGACGCCGCGGTGGCGCGTTCCGCGGCCGACGCACTGGCGTTGTGGGCCCTGCGCGATGCGCCGGCAAACTTCCCGACCCTGATGCCCGGGTTGACGGGTTTCGACATCAGCTTTGCGATCAGCGACATCGGTCGCGCCGCGGCCGAGTGCGACGACCTGCTGCGCCGGGGCTGGCCCGGCTGCACGGCACTGGTCTACGGCCACCTTGGCGACGGCAACCTGCACCTGATTGTCCACCTGCCTTTGGTTGCCGAACAGCCCAAACACGCGATCGAGACCGCCATCTACGCCGTGGTGCGCCGCTACAACGGTTCGGTCTCGGCCGAACACGGTATCGGCACTCTCAAGCGTTCGGTGCTGGGCCACTCCCGCAGCGAATCCGAGCTGGCTGCCATGCGCGCGATCAAGGCGGCGCTCGACCCGAAGAACATCCTCAATCCCGGCAAGCTGCTGTAGCGGGGCGGCCGCAACCGCAGCCGCACGCCGTCATGCGTGGAAGGTCGTCTCGGCAACGATTTCCAGCGGCAGGACCTCGACCGCGCCACCGGCGACTTTCCTGGTTTCCTCGTTGTAACGCTTGAACCATTCCTTGCTTTGCAGGGCACTGATGGCGTCCTTGTCCAGCGCGGCGGCGAGGTGGTAATAACCGGCGCTCCCGGTCTCACGCATGCAGCGGTACGCGATCCTGCCTTTGAGGTCCGGGTCGTTGTCCAGCGTTGCGACGAACTGCTCGACGAGTTGGTGCCACGCTTCGGCGGACCCCACGCTGAAACGGTACTTGATCATGAAGTGTTTCACGGCTTTGGCTCCTGGTAACGCGGATCAGACTGGCCCAATCACCTCATCGGCGGGCAGCACCGACCACGAGATCCTGGTGCCCGGCGCCGGGGCGGTGTCCAGGTTGACCAACAGTTCAAACCGGGTCGGTCGTCCGATCGTCCGATCGCCTGGTTTGGCGCGCTCGAGGATCCGGCCCACATCGTACGCGGCCTGGCGAAGCCGGGTTGGCAACTGGGTTGCGCGACGGGAAGGGCCTTGACGCAAGGGCTGGCGACGGCCCACAATAATTCCCCGATCGATTTCTGCCGTCCCGGCGCGTGATCGACCGGACAACCACAAGGAGTTTTTCATGTCGCTTCGCATCAATGATCTCGCGCCCAATTTCACGGCACAGACCACACATGGCACGATCGATTTCCACCAGTGGCTTGGTGACAAATGGGCCGTCCTGTTCTCGCATCCCAAGGACTTCACGCCGGTCTGCACCACGGAGCTTGGCTACATGGCCAGGATCGAGCCCGAATTCACCAAACGCAACACGAAACTCATCGGGTTGTCCATCGACCCGGTCGACAACCACGACAAATGGGCGGCCGATATCGAAGAAACACAAGGTGCCGCAGTCAAGTACCCGATGATCGGCGACACCGACCTCGCCGTCGCCAAGCTCTACAACATGCTGCCGGCGGACGAGGCGGGTACATCGGACGGCCGCACTGCCGCGACGAATGCGACGGTGCGCTCGGTCTTCATCATCGGCCCGGACAAGAAGATCAAGCTGATGATGACCTACCCCATGACGACCGGCCGCAATTTCGATGAAATACTGCGCGTGCTGGACTCGATGCAGATGACCGCAAAGTACAAGGTGGCGACACCGGTGAACTGGAAACACGGCGAGGACGTGATCATCGCCGGCTCGGTGTCCGACGAAGACGCCAAGGCCTTGTTCCCGGCCGGCTGGAAGGCGCCCAAGCCGTATCTGCGAATCGTCAAGCAGCCCGGCTGAGCTGGTTCGGCCCGCTACTCCAGGTCTTCGATCACGAGAAACCGGTACTTCTCGGCGATCGAGAAAGGAACCGTGCGAACCACTTCCATGACCTGTTGTGTGTGTTCGGCCGAACCGGCGCGGACCATCAGCGCGTTATGGCCTTGCAGCGCCAGCGCCCGGTACTTCTGCACGATCGCGCTTTCCGCCCCCACCGACGGCATCGTTTCGCCGTGGTGGGCCGCCGTCGGCACGACCTGTTCCAGGATGACCTCGGGCGTCAGCAACATCACGTCGTCGCCACCGATGTTGCGCGCCAGTAGCGCCCGCTCCACCTTGCTGGCGTCCGCCAGTGTCGGCAACATCACGAACAGGAATCCGGTCGGGTAGAACTCGCCGCGCAACGTCAGCATGCGCGACGCAAGTGCAAAGTCTTTCATCAGCGCCCTCCTGTCGAGTGTGAAACCCATTAGAGCAAATCCGGTGCTGTCCGGTCAAGTTGCGGCGACGGGTTGCAGCAATCGGTCTGGCCCGCACCAGGCTGCCGCCAGCAACGCAAACCGGGGGTCGACCGCCGCGCGCTCGGGATCGCAGGGGCTGGGCCGGTTTACCCCCTGATGGCATCTCGTTCGCGCGTAGACTGGCATGTGACCGCTATCGAAGGCCCCATGTACCACTGGAACACCGTCGTCGACATGCGAGCGCCACGCGCCAGCGACGGGCTGCGCCCACGGTGTCGCCTGCATCGCGCGCAGGCGCGGCAGTACGCCGACGCGCTGCGGTACGCAGTGGGGGCGATCCGATGAAGCGGCGCACTGCCACGGCCATGCTCGGCGGCGTGGCGCTTGCGTTGCCACTCCGGGCGCGGGCGCAGCGCGCAGACAAGGTCCATCGGATCGGATTCGTGTCGCCGACAGCGCGCGGCTCGAGGAGCGATGCGTTCCTGCAGGGGCTGCGGGAGCTGGGTTATATCGATGGGCACAACGTCAAGGTCGAAATGCGTTTCGCCGACGGGCTGCCCGAGCGCCTTCCCGGGCTGGTCGACGAGCTGCTGCGCCTGCAGGTGGACGTGCTCGTGGTCGGCGCGACCATTGGTGCGCGCGCGGCCAAGCAGGCCACCACCAGCGTCCCGATCGTGTTCGCAGGCTCGAGCGATCCGGTTGCCGGCGGCATTGTGGCGAACCTGGCGCGGCCCGAAGGCAACATCACCGGTTTCTCGCTCGCATACGGCGAGGGTTTCGCCGGCAAATGGCTGGACCTGCTCAAGCAGGCCGTCCCCCGGCTCACGCATGTCGCGGCGCTCTGGAGCTCGAGCAATGCGGCGGCGTTGCGGTTCGCGCACGAGCTCCAGACGGCCGCGCGGATCCTGAACACACGGCTCGACGTGCACCATGCCGCCAATCCGCGCGAGCTCGACGGCGCGCTGGCCGCGATCGGCTCCGGCGGCGCGCGTGGCCTGATCGTGACACCCAGCCCATTTGCGTCTGCCAGCCAGGACACGCTGGTCCGGTTCGCGGCCAGCCAGCGCTTGCCAGCGATGTACTTCACGGAGGACTTCGCAGCGGCGGGGGGCCTGATGTCGTATGGGCCCAGCATCACCGATTCGTACCGGCGGGCGGCGCTGCATGTGGACAAGATCTTCAAGGGCGCGAAACCGGGCGACCTGCCGGTCGAGCAGCCGACCCGGTTTGAACTCGTCATCAACCGGCAAACCGCCAGGGCGCTCGGCATCACGATCCCGCAGTCGGTGCTGCTGCGCGCCGACCAGGTGATCGGCTGACGCCCCCGCATCA
>JANMYG010000686.1:0-8202 GCA_031381865.1 Betaproteobacteria bacterium
GCCAGCAGGCTGCCATCGGACTTGATCATCGACGTGATGAAATGCTCTTCGAGCATGCCGCCCAGCACCACGCCGAGGATGGCGGGCGCGATCGGGAACCGGTTTTGCTCCAGCACATAGGCCACCAGGCCGGCCACCAGCATCACACCGACATCGAACAGGGTGTTGTTGATGGCGAAGGTGCCGACGATGCAGAACACCAGGATGATCGGCATCAGGATGTTGCGTGGCACCCTCAGGATCCGCTGGGCGGCCTTGATGCACAGGATGCCCAACGGGATCATGATGATGTTGGCCAGGATGAAGATCAGGAACACGGCATAGATGTTCTGCGGATTGGTCGTGAACAGCGACGGGCCCGGGTTCATGTTCTTCATGTACAACACGCCGATCACGATGGCGGTGATCGAATCGCCCGGAATGCCGAACACCAGCGCCGGTATCCAGGCGCCGGCCAGTGCGCTGTTGTTGGCCGCGCCCGACTCGACGATGCCTTCCACATGCCCGGTGCCGAATTTCTCGGGCTCCTTCGAGAACTTCTTGCTCATGGCATACGACATCCATGCCGCAATGTCCGCCCCCGCGCCGGGCAACGCACCCACCGCGGTACCCAGCGCGCTGCCGCGCAGGATCTGCAGCGGGTACCTGCGCGCAAGCGCCCACTGGCCGCGCAGCACATTGCCGACCTGCTCCACCACCAGCTCCGCCGGCGGGCTGGTGTCGACCACGAAACGGATGATCTCCGATATCGCGAACATGCCGATCATCATCGAGATCATGCCGATGCCACCCATCATTTCGGTATTGCCGAAGGTGAAGCGCGGGAAACCAGCCGGGTTTCCCAGGCCAACACATGCCACCAGCAGGCCGAGAAAAAGTGTGATCAAGCCCTTGAGCGGGCGGTCGGAGGTAATGAATACGGCGCAGGTCAGGCCCAGCAGTACCAGCCAGAAGTACTCGAATGAACTGAAGCGGGTGGCGAATTCGGCCAGTGCCGGCGCCGCGACGATCAGCACCGCGGTCCCGAACAGGCCGCCAACGGCCGAGAAGACCAGCCCGGCGCCCAATGCCATTTCGGCCTGGCCCTTGCGCGTCATCGCGTAGGCCTCATCGGTATAGGCCGCGGACGCCGGCGTGCCGGGAATACGCAGCAGGCAACCCGGGATGTCACCCGAGAAAATGGCCATCGCGGTGGCCGTGACGATGGCTGCCACCGCCGGTATCGGCGCCATGAAAAATGTCACCGGCACCAGCAGCGCCGTGGCCATGGTGGCCGTCAGGCCTGGCACGGCGCCCACGAACAAACCGTAGAAAGACGCGAGCACCATCACCATCAAGGTGTAGGGATCGAAAACCATCCCGAACGCCTGGCCAACTGCCGTCCACATGGTTGGTCAACCCCCCGGTCCGGTTGGCGTGCCGCGGGCCACTACCATGCGTACGGCGTCAGCACGCCCCAGGGCAGCGGCACCCGCAGCAGTTTGTAGAAGGCATAGTGGATGACCAGTGTCGCCACCACGGCGGTCGACACCGACCTAGCGATCGACACGCCCAGCACGCGAAACAGGGCCGACAGGATGGCGGTCGAGCAAAGCACGAACCCGAGCCATTGCGACAGCGCCATGTAGAAGACCACCGAGCCGACCAGCACCGAAAAAGCCAGCCGGTGGCGCGGCGAGCGCACCCAGTCTTCCAGCACCAGCCAGGGCTCGGTCGCACGCGCACGCCAACCGCGCACCAGCAGGATCAGGCCGCCGACGCACAGGCCCGCCGCAATCAGGCCCGGGAACAATGCCGGCCCCACGCGTTGCCCGGGGATCCTGGGAAAGACCTGCACCACCACCAGCACCGTGATGCCCAGCGCCAGCAGCAACAACCCGAACAGGGCGTCGTTGAGTTTCACTTCACCAGGCCCACGGCCTTCATCGTCGCGCCCAGTTCGGCGTCCGACCTGGCCATGAATTTCGCGAAATCGTCGGGGTCCGCGTAGATCACCCCATAGCCCTGCTTGGCCATGAACTCGGTGTAGTCCTTGCTGGCGGCGACCTTTTTCAGGGCGGCGCTGAGTTTGTCGCGCGCCTCGGCCGGAATGCCTTTGGGCGCCACCAGGCCGCGCCAGGCGGCCATGGTCCAGTCGCTTCCAACGGCGGATTTCAGCGTCGGCACATTCGGGTACAAGGCCGAGGGCTTGTCGTTCATGATCGCCAGGCTCCTGACTTTTCCGGCATCGATGAGCGAACGCGATTCGGGCAGCGACACCGGCGCCACGTCGACCCCGCCGGCGATCATGTCCTGCAAGCCGGGCGCCGCGCCGTTGCTGGGCACCCAGGGCAGGGCGGCCGGATCGATCTTCTGGTCGCGCAGCAAACCGGCAATGGCGAGGTGCCAGATGCCACCCTGACCGGTGCCCGAGGCCTTGAACTTGCCCGGGTTGGCCTTGATGGCGGCGAGCAGGTCGTTGATGGTCTTGTAGGGCGAATCGGCCCGAACCTGCACACCCGCCGGGTCGGCGTTGACCAGTGCCAGCGGCGTGTAGGAGGCGCCGTTCAAATCGGTCAGGCCCTGCCAGTGCATCATGCCGATCTCGACCGTGGCCATGCCGATCGTGTAGCCGTCGGGCGCGGCCGAGGCGATCGCGGCGTGGCCCACCACGCCGCTGCCGCCGGTGCGGTTGACCACCGTGACCGGCTGGCCGATTTCCTTTTCGAGCAGGCTGCCGATGATGCGCGCCGTGGCGTCGGTGCCGCCGCCGGCGCCCCACGGCACGATCAGCGTGACCGGGCGGCTGGGGTAGGTTTGGGCCACTGCCGGCAAGGCTGCGGCCGCCAGCGCCAGCGCCGCCAGCATGCCCGCGCCGTGCGCGCACAACGCGCGCCGAAGCCGGGCCCGGCCGCCGCCGAGCGGTTCCACGCTGCCTCCGCTGGCGGTGGTTTGCGCGCCGGGACGTTTGCCGATCGATGTCTTCATGCGAGTCTCCTTGAGAGTGAACGGGAAATGGCTGCCGGTCCAACGTCGATGTTGCGGATTCGATGGCCCGGTGCGTGGCGCGATCGGGATTAAGGGTAAGCGCTAATTGGACAAGTGGTAAGGCCAATCAATAATCCCACGAAACACCGGTGGCACCATCAGGCGAAACCCTGATGGGCTGCTCGGGTGGCAATCGGTCTGGAGAACACATGCGACTGCAAGACAAGGCGGTGCTGGTCACCGCGGCCGGCCAGGGCATCGGCCGCGCCAGCGTGCTGGCGATGGCCGGCGAAGGCGCGCAGGTGCTGGCGACCGACCTGAACCCGGCTTTGCTGGAGGCTTTTGCCGGTGTGGCCAACGTGCGCACGGCGGTCCTCGATGTGATGGACAAGGCGGCCATCCACGCGCTGGTGGGCGGCATGCCGCGCATCGACGTGTTGTTCAACTGCGCCGGCTTCGTGCACAACGGCAACATCCTGCAGGCCACCGACGAGCAGTGGGAATTCGCCTTCAACCTCAACGTGCGTTCGCAGTTCTGGATGATCCAGGCCGTGGTCCCGAAGATGCTCGAGGCCGGGGCCGGCAGCATCATCAACATGGCCAGTGTGGCGAGCAGCATCAAGGGGCTGGCCAACCGCTGCGTCTATGGCACCAGCAAGGCGGCCGTGGTGGGGTTGACCAAGGCGGTCGCGGCCTATTTCGTGGGCAAGGGCATCCGCTGCAATGCGATCGCGCCCGGCACCGTGGATACCCCGTCATTGCAGCAACGCATCAACAGTCATGCCGACCCGGTGCAGGCGCGCAAGGACTTTGTCGCGCGCCAGCCGATGGGGCGCCTGGCGCACGCGCACGAGATCGCGCCCATCATCGTGTACCTGGCCAGCGACGAATCGGTGTTTGCGTCCGGGCAGGTGTTTTCGGTCGACGGCGGGATGACGATATGAGCAGCGGCCCGTTACCAGCCGGGTACCGGCGCGCAGCCACCGGCAAGAGCAAACCATGAACCATCTCGACATGGCGGGCCGGCACGCGGTGATCACGGGTGGCGCGACAGGCCTGGGCTTCGCGATCGCGCAGCGCATGCTGGCCTCGGGCGCGCGCGTGACGCTGTGGGACCGGGACCGGGCGGCGCTGGCGCGCGCCTGCGGCGAACTCGGGCCGAGGGCGTTTTCGGTGGTGGTGGACGTGGCCGACCACGGCGCGGTGGCCGACGGCCTGCGCCTGACGCTGGCCCAGGCGCCGGCGGTCGACGCGCTGGTCAACTGCGCCGGCATCACCGGGCCGAACGTCAAGTTGTGGGACTATCCGGTGCCGGACTGGCACCAGGTGATGCAGGTCAACCTCAACGGGCTATTCTACTGCTGCCGCGAACTCGCCCCGCACATGCGCGCACGCGACTACGGACGCATCGTCAACATCGCCTCGGTCGCCGGCAAGGACGGCAATCCGAACGCCAGCGCCTACAGCGCCAGCAAGGCGGCCGTGATGGCGCTCACCAAGTCGCTGGGCAAGGAACTGGCCGACACCGGCGTGCGCGTGAACTGCGTGACCCCGGCGGCGGTCAAGACCGCCATCTTCGACCAGATGACACCGCAACACATCGCCTTCATGTTGTCGAAGATCCCGATGGGCCGCTTCGGCACCCCCGAGGAGGTCGCTGCGATGGTGACCTGGCTGTGCACCGAAGACTGCTCGTTTTCCACCGGCGCCGTGTTCGACCTGTCGGGCGGTCGGTCCACCTACTGAGCTGCCGCCGCGCGCGGGCGATCGACCATTGCGGTGCCGGTGCAAAATGGTCCGCGACCCCATCCCCACCCACCTGAAAGGCGATCGATGAAACTGGTTCGTTACGGCAATCCCGGCAAGGAAAAACCCGGCCTGGTCGATGCACAAGGCAAGTTGCGCGACCTGAGCGCGGTCATCAAGGACATCGGGCCCGAGCAGCTGTCGGATGCTGCATTGGCCAAGCTGCGCCGGCTCAAGACCGAGGCACTGCCGCTGGTCAGGGGTTCACCGCGCATGGGTTGTCCGGTCAGCGGCGTGGGCAAGTTCGTGGCCATCGGCCTGAACTACGCCGACCATGCGGCCGAGTCCGGCGCGCCGATACCCAAGGAGCCGATCGTCTTCATGAAGGCCACCACCTGCATCCAGGGCCCGGACGACCCGGTGATGCTGCCCAAGGGCTCGGTCAAATCGGATTGGGAGGTCGAACTCGGTGTCGTCATCGGCACCCGGGCGCGTTACGTGTCGCAAAAGGCGGCGCTCGACCATGTGGCGGGTTATTGCACCGTCAACGATGTCAGCGAGCGCGAATACCAGATCGAGCGCGGGCCGCAGTGGGACAAGGGCAAGGGTTGCGACACCTTCGGCCCGATCGGCCCGTGGCTGGTCACACGCGACGAAATCGCCAATGTGCAGAAGCTATCCATGTGGCTCGACCTCAACGGACAGCGCATGCAGACCGGCAATACCAAGACCATGATTTTCGGCGTGGCCAAGCTGGTCAGTTACGTGAGCCAGTTCATGACCCTGATGCCGGGCGATGTCATCACCACCGGCACACCCCCCGGCGTCGGGCTGGGGATGAAGCCGCCGCTGTTTCTCAAGAAGGGCGATGTGATGCACCTGGGTATCGAAGGCTTGGGCGAGCAGCGCCAGCTCGTGGTGCCGTTCAAGCTGTAGCCGGGCGCTGCGGTTCAGTTTGTCATGCCGGACATGATCCGGCTTCCATGGATTGCGGCTGCTGCAACCCCGGACCTGATCTGGGGCAGCAATGGCATGGGTAAGGCGAGCGGTATTGCTGCCGGCCACACATCCCGGGTTTACCCTCAATCGTCTTAGGAACCGGGCTCTATAACGACTTGCGAGCGCCCGGCAGCGCCGGAAACTGAAGCAAAATAGTACGATCGTTCGTATTATTCTTTGCCAGTAGATGCCCGTGTCCCAACTGTCCCGCAAAGCCGGCCCGCCCCCGCAGGAGGACGGCCATCGGCAGCCCGGCACCGAAAGCCGCGTGTCGCACAAGGGCCAGCAGACCAAGGCCGCGATCGTCGACGCGGCCTTGCGCCTGGCGACCCAGGTGGGCCTGGAAGGCATCAGCATCGGGGCGCTGGCCGAACTCATGCACATGAGCAAGTCGGGCGTCTTTGCCCATTTCGGCTCGCGTGAGGAATTGCAGATCTCGGTCGTGCATGAATATTTCCACCAGTTCGAGCAGGAGGTGTTCTACCCGGCACTGGCGCGACCGCGCGGACTGCCCAGGGTGGAGGCGCTGTTCGCCAACTGGATGAAGCGGGTCGCCATCGAGATCCAGTCGGGCTGCATTTTCATCAGTGGCGCGGTCGAGTTCGACGACCGCCCGGGCGCGGTGCGCGAGGCGCTGGCGAGTTCGGTCTCGACCTGGCTGGCGGCCATGCACCGCTGTGTGATGCAGGCCAAGGAAGAAGGGCACCTGAGCGCCGACGCCGATGCGCAGCAGATCGCGTTCGAGATCCACGCGCTGATCCTGGCACTGCACTACGAGGCCCGATTCCTGAAAAATCCAGGCTCGCTGGCGCGCGCCAACACCGGTTTTGCCCACATTCTTGCGCGTTGCGGCCACCGGGCGGGCGTCGCCCCGGACGCCGCAGCGCGCACCACCGCTTCAAGTTTCGCCCACAGTCCCAAGGAGTAGACACCATGCCCAGTTACAACCCGCCCCTGCGCGACATGCAATTCGTGATGCACGAGTTGCTCAAGGTGACGGAAGATTTCAAGGCCATGCCCCGGCACGCCGACATCGACCGGGAAACCATCGATGCCGTGCTGGAGGAGGCGGGCAAGTTCGCGACCGAGGTGACGCTGCCGCTCAACGTCACCGGTGACACCGAAGGCTGCCGCCTCGACCCGGTGACACACGAGGTCAGCACGCCGAGCGGATTCCGGCAGGCTTATGCCAAGTACGTCGAAGGTGGCTGGCCGGCATTGAGCGGCGACCCGCAGTACGGCGGCCAGGGCCTGCCGCTGGTGGTGAACCAGTGTCTCAACGAGATGCTGACCGCATCCAACCAGGCCTGGACCATGTACCCGGGGCTGACCCACGGTGCGCATGCCGCCCTGCGCGCCTATGGCACCGATATCCAAAAACAGACCTACCTGCGCAAGTTGACGAGCGGCGAATGGACCGGCACGATGTGCCTGACCGAAGCCCATTGCGGCACCGACCTGGGCCTGATGCGCACCAAGGCCGAAGCCCAGGCCGACGGCAGCTACCGCATCACCGGCAGCAAGATCTTCATCAGCGCCGGTGAACACGACATGGCGGAAAACATCGTCCACCTGGTGCTGGCGCGCATCACCGACTCGCCGCCCGGCATCAAGGGTGTCAGCCTGTTCGTCGTGCCCAAATACAACGTCAACGCCGATGGCACGCTGGGCTCGCGCAACGGCATCTATTGCAGCCGCCTGGAGCACAAGATGGGCATCCACGGCAACGCCACCTGCCAGATGGCGCTCGACGGCGCCGTGGGCACACTTGTCGGGCAGCCGAACAAGGGCATGAACGCCATGTTCGTGATGATGAACGGCGCGCGCCTGGGGGTGGGCAACCAGTCGCTCGGCCTGACCGAGGTGGCCTACCAGAACGCGGTGGCGTACGCCCGGGACCGGCTGCAGATGCGCTCGCTGTCCGGCACCAAGGCCCGGGACAAGCCGGCCGACCCGATCATCGTGCACCCCGACGTGCGCAAGATGCTGCTGACGGCCCGCGCTTATGCCGAAGGCGGCCGCGCGCTGGCGATGTTCTGCTCGGTGTTGCTGGAGAAGGAGCACTACCACCCGGACGAGGCGGTGCGCAAGGACAGCGGCGAGATGTTGTCGCTGCTCACGCCGGTGATGAAGGCCTTCCTGACCGACAACGGCTGGATTGCGGCCTCGGCCTGCATGCAGGTGTTCGGTGGCCACGGCTACATCAAGGAAACCGGGATGGAGCAGTTCGTGCGCGATGCGCGCATCAACATGATCTACGAAGGCACCAACACGGTCCAGAGCCTGGACCTGCTGGGGCGCAAGATCCTGGGCAACAACGGCGCCACACTGCGCAAGTTCGGCAAGCAGATCGCCGCCCTGGTCGAGGAGGAGGGCGTGAACGAGAAGATGGCCGAGTTCATCAACCCGCTGGCCTCTCTGGGCGACAAGGTGACCAAACTGACGACCGAACTCGGCTTCAAGGGCTTTCAGGACCCGGATGAAGTCGGC
>JANMYG010000690.1:0-5259 GCA_031381865.1 Betaproteobacteria bacterium
CAGCGTCCGGTAGACCAGCACCGTCACCAGCAAGGCCCAGGCGACGGCGATCGACGCCGATTCGGTGGCGGTGAAGGCGCCCGACAGGATGCCGCCCAGGATGATCACCACCACCAGCAGGCCCGGCAGCGAGGCCAGGAAGGCCGTGAGCACCACGCCCCAGCCGGCGAAGCCGCCCGGACGCACCGGATAGCCGCGCCGGACGGCCACCCAGTAGGCGGCACCCAGGTTGCACACTGTGAGGATCAGCGCCGGCACCAGGCCCGCGAGCATCATGCTCAGCGCGCTGACCGAGGCGATGCCGGCGGTGGCCAGCGTGTAGATGATCAGGTTGTGCGAGGTCGGCATGATGGCGCCGACCAGGGCCGCGTGCGTCGTCACGTTGACGGCGTAGTCGGCGTCGTAGCCGTCCTTCTTCATGAGCGGGATCATCACCGAGCCGATCGCCGAGACGTCGGCCAGCGGCGAACCGGCGACGCCACCGAAGATGGTGCAGCCGATCACGTTGCTCATGCCCAGGCCGCCGCGCACATGGCCGACCAGGCTGTTGGCGAAACGCACGATGCGGTCGGCGATGCCGCCGTAGAGCATCAGCTCGCCGGCGAAGACGAAGAACGGGATCGCCAGGAAACTGAACACCTGCATGCCGCCGACCATCTTCTGGAACACGACCGCGATCGGCAGGCCGGCGGCGATGATGGTGGCGACCGACGACAGGCCGATGGCAAACGCCACCGGCACGCCGAGCAACAACAACAGCGTGAAGCTCACGCCCAATACGGTCAGTTCCATGCTGGCTCCACGACGGTTCCGCGCAGCAGCGCGATGATGTGTTCGATCGAAAACAGCACGATCAGCGCGCCGGCGATCACCACCGGCAGGTAGTCGATGCCGTCGGTGATCGGCAGCATCGGTTTCTTCTCGTTCCACTTGGCGGCCATCCAGATCCAGCCGCCATAGACCATCAGCGCGCCGAAGCTGCCGACCAGCACATGGATCAGGATCTCGATGCGGTGCTGCCATTGCTCGGGCAGCAGGGACACCATCGATTCGAGGCCGATGTGGCCGGCGTCACGCACGCCGACCGCCACGCCGAAGGCGGTGACGAAAAGCACCAGCACCAGCGCCAGCGCTTCGGCCCAGGTGGGCGTGTCGTTGAAGATGTAGCGGCCGATCACCTGCCATTGCACGCACAGGATGACGCCGATCAGGCCGATCACTGCGAGCACCAGGCACAGCTTGGACAACGCTATACAAAGCTTGGTATACATGGAGGGTCCTCGATGGCGACCACCCGCACCGCCCGCGGCGAGGGCCGGGGCGGCGGGTGGCCGGATTCCTTCGGCGCGCGGCGGCCGCGCCCGGGTTACTTGGTGTCCTGCACCGCCTTGACCAGGCGTTTCATGTCGGGCGTGACCATGAACTTGTCGTAGACCGGGCCCATCACGGCCTGGAACGACTTCTTGTCGACCTCTACGATCTCGGCGCCGCCGGCCTTGACCGTGGCCAGCGACTTGGCCTCCTGCTCGTCCCACTTCTGGCGCTCGAAGGCCACCGATTCCTTCGCCGCCGCGCGGATCATGTCCTGCTCGGCCTTGGGCAGCTTGTCGAAGATGAGCTTGGACATGACCAGGATCTCGGGCGCCATCGAATGCTCGGTCTTGCTATAGATCTTCACTGACTCGTAATGCTTGGCAGTGTCGAACGACGGGATGTTGTTTTCTGCTGCGTCGATCAGGCCGGTCTTGAGGCCCATCAGCACTTCGCCGTAGGGCATCGGCGTTGCGTTGGCGCCCATGGCGCTGATCAGCGCCACCCACAGGTCGCTTTGCTGCACGCGGATCTTCAGGCCCTTGGCGTCGGCCACGGTCTTGATCGGCTTCTTGGCGTAGATCGAACGCGCGCCGCTGTCGTAGAACGCCAGGCCGATGAAGCCGGCCGACTCGCAGCTCTTCAGGATCTCGTCGCCCACCGGGCCGTCGAGCGACTTGCGCATGTGCGCAACGGAGCTGAACAGGAACGGCATCGTCGGAACCTGGGTCAGCGGGCAGATGGCATTCATCGGGCCGACGTTGACGCGCGTCATGTCGAGCGCGCCGATCTTGACCTGGTCGATGGTCTCCTTCTCGCTGCCCAGCGCCTGCTTGTTGAAGACCTTGATCTTGTGTTTGCCGCCGCTCTTCTTCTCGAGCAGTTCGCCCATGTACTTGACCGCCGCGACGGTCGGGTAGTCGTCGGCGTTGTGGGTGTCGGCCGAGCGGAACTCGGTCGCGTTGGCGGCCAGGCCGATGCCGGCGAGCAGTGCGGCGATGGCCATCGAACGGGTATGGGGTTTGGGGTGTTGCATGGAAATGTCTCCTGGTAGTGAAGGGTCAGTGAACAAACGCGGACTCGGCGATGCCGCGCACGCCGGGTTGGGTGACAAACACCGCACCGGCCAGTGCGGCATCGAAGCCGTCGACCGGCGCCGCCGGCGTGATCGAGGTGATGAACAGGTGCTCGAGCGCCGGCCCGCCGAAGGCGCACATGGACGGCTTGGCGGCCGGCACGCGGATCGATCGTTCGAGGCGGCCGTCCGGCATGAAGCGGTGCACCATGCCGGCGTCGTTGGCGCAAATCCAGTAGCCGCCTTCGGCATCGACCGCGGCGCCGTCGGGACGCCCGGGGTGCCGTTTCATGTCGACGAATTGACGCCGGTTGGCGAGTGCGCCGTCGGCATCGAGATCGAAGCTCCAGACGCACTGCACGTCGGGATGCGAGTCGGACAGGTACAGCGTGTGGCCGTCGGGGCTGAAGCCCAGGCCGTTGCCGGTGACCAGGCCGCTGACGAGCGGCGCCGACAGGCCACGCGCGTCGCAGCGGTACAGCGCGCCGTCGGCGGCCCGCAGGCCCATGTCGCGCACCATGCTGGTGACCCAGAAGCGGCCGGCGCGGTCGGTGCGACCGTCGTTGAAGCGCATGCCCGCACGCGGGAAACTCGCCGTGTGCAGCAGCTCGGCGCGCAGCGGGCCGCCTGCGGCCGGCCAGACCCGGAACAGGCCGGTCTCCATGGCTGCCAGCAGTCCGCCGCCGGCGTTCAGCGCGATGCAGCCGACGCGTTCAGCGGTAGGCCAGGACTGCTCCAGCTGCGTAGCCCAGTCGAAGCGGTGGATGCGCCGGCCCTCGATGTCGACCCAGTACAACACCTGTTCGGCCACCGACCAGACCGGGCTCTCGCCGACCTGGTTGCGCACGGGGCACAGCGGCTGCATGTTCATGCGCTCACTCGAACGGGCCGGTGCGCACGAACGCGCCGCCCTGGCGGATGACCGCCGGGTCGCTCTGGTCGAGCACCGGTTGGCGCGCCTCGACCGCGGCGCGGAAGACTTCCGACGTGTCCCGCGGCCGGTAGCCGATATGCCGCGCACTGCTGTTGTCCCACCACGTGGTGGCGTTGTCGGACATGCCGTAGATGATGCTGTGGCCCACCACCGAGGCGGTCAGCGCGGCCACGATCAGGCGCTCGGTGTCGTCGAAGCTCATCCAGGTCGCCAGCATGCGGCGGTCCTTGGGTTCGGTGTACGACGAGCCGATGCGCAGGCTGACGGTCTCGATGCCGAAACGGTCCCAGTACAACTGCGCCAGGTTTTCACCGAAGGCCTTGGACAGCCCGTAGAAACCGTCCGGGCGCACCGGGTCGCGCGGGCTGATGACTTCGTCCTGGCGGTAGAAACCGGTCACATGGTTGGAGCTGGCGAAGACCACGCGCTTGACGCCGTTCTTGCGCACCGCCTCGTACAGGTTGACCATGCCGACGATATTGCCGGCCAGGATCGGCTCCCACGGCTGCTCCGTCGACACGCCGCCCATGTGCACCACTGCGTCGACGTCCTTCAGCAAGGCCAGCATGGCGGCCTTGTCTTCCAGCGATGCGATCACGATCTCCTCGCCCGGCCCTGGCTGTCCGATGTCACTGCGGTGCGAAAGACGCAGCGTGTCGCAATAAGCCTTAAGGCGCGGACGCAGTTCGCGCCCCAGGTTGCCATTGGCGCCGGTCAACAGCAGGCGCGAGAAACGGATCGGGGAGGCTGGTTGGGACAACATGGATATGGAAATCGGAATTGAAGCGGAGTTTGGATTGGCCAGCAGAAATCGCGGTATAGTCGTCTACAGAAGACGTCTTTTAGACAAACCAACTTGTCATATGAGTATCATCGACGCGTCGCGTTTTGCTGTCAAGCCCTTTTGACCTAGGGTTTACCCGGAGTACACCGATGAATTTTTCCAGCACGGTACGCAACAAGGCCAGGCCACTGGCCCTCGACCTGGTCGAAGCCTTCGCCGGCCGGGTGCGCGACGGCCGCTTGGCGCCGGGCGCCAAACTGCCCAGCGAGGCCGAGATCATGGGCGAGTTCGGTGTCAGCCGCACCGTGGTGCGCGAGGCGATCTCCAAGCTGCAGGCCAGCGGTCTGGTGGGCACGCGCCACGGCATCGGCAGCTTCGTTCTCAGTGGCGACACCGCGGCCGATTTCTCGGTCGCCTCCGGGCAACTGGCCACCCTGCTCGATGTGGTCGCGGTGATCGAATTGCGCCTGGGCGTCGAGGGCGAGGCGGCCGCCATCGCGGCGACCCGGCGCAGCAGCGCCGAGTTGCGCGCGATACGCGCCGCGCACGACGATTTCGCCCGTGCGATGCAGGCCGGCACCGACACCGTCGAGCCCGATCAGCGCCTGCACCTGGAGATCGCACGCGCCACCCACAACCCGCACATCATCGCCCTGTTGGCCCACATGGGCGCGAAGCTGATTCCGCGTTCGCGCATCGACACCAGCAGGATTGCGGGCGAAGATCGCACCGACTACCTCCGGCGCGTGCATGCCGAGCACGACAGCTTCGTCAACGCGATCGCCAGCCACGACCCGGAAGCCGCCCGCGCGGCGCTGCGCACGCATCTGTGGAACAGCCGCGAGCGCCTGCGCCGCGCGCAGGCGCACGCCGGCGCGGCGTGACACCGGCTGGGCGAGATGCGCCGACCCGGCCCGCGCCGCGACCGTCCCATGGCGTGCGGCTGCGGCGCCCCCCCCTTGGGCGCGACGGCAGCGCCCGCAAGACGTTGCCGGCATCAGCCCGATAGCAAAAACTAGGGTTTACCCGTACTTCCAAAAGCCAATTCATGTTGTACGATGACTGATAAGCAAATACACCAAGTTGTCTGGCGCCCGATGGCAGGTGGCCAGCGCTTTGCAACCTATCCGCAGCGAGCAGTCCACCATGAGCCAT
>JANMYG010000045.1:0-1994 GCA_031381865.1 Betaproteobacteria bacterium
TGACGCGCGAACTGCCGCCGCCCCCGCCGCCACCGGGCCAGCGCATCAAGCTGATGCCCGACACCGTGGCACGGCGCGTGTACGAAGAACACAAGGCCTTCTACGACAAGCTGCAGCTCGACGTGGCCAAGGCGGCCGGCAAACCCGTGGTCGACCCCGATGCGGCGCTGGCGCTGGTCGGCGCGGCGGCAACGGCGACGGCGCTGGTGGGCACCTTCAATCCGGCCGTGATCCTGATCTCGGGCTGCCAGGACAACCAGACCTCGATGGACGGCGACCACAACGGCGCATTCACCGAACAGCTTTTGAAGGTCTGGAACCACGGCGCGTTCAGGGGCAACCATGCCAGCCTGCATGCGCGCGTGCGCGCCGCCATGCCCGCCAGCCAGTCGCCCAACCTGTTCGTGCTGGGCAAGGCGGCAACGTTCCTGGCGCAGGCGCCGTTCCTGGTCTGACAAGCCTTTGCGTTCAAAGACATGAACCGGTCAGCCTGAGCCTGGCCCGAACGGTTCTTGCCGATCGAACGCAATTTGGCATGAGGGTTGCGGCTGCGGGTGGGTAGGAGTCAAAAGGAGCGCGCCATGGCGACACAGAACAAGGACATCACCTTCATCATCCCGGGCCAGGCCCAGCCTGGCGGCGCGGCGGGCGGCGCCACTCGCGCTCGCGCCGGCGGCGGCAGTGTCAAAGCCTCGGTGCGCGTGGGCACCCAACGCGGCGACGGCGACGCGCTGCGGGTCACGGCGCGGCCGGGTGAAGACGTGGTGGTGCTGCACATCACCAACGGCCCGACCCTGGTGCTGCACCCCGAGGACGCGCGCGACCTGCTGCAGGCGCAGGCCGCCGGGGCCACCCGCAGCTCGGTGCAGGTGGGCAAACCCAACGAAGTGGTGGTGTCGGCCCAACTCGGATGGCCCGGCCTGGAGGCCGGCGCCACGCGCAGCGCCACCCGCGGCTGGATGGGCCAGGCGGTATTGGGCGCGGTGGACGTGATCACCGGCTTGTTCAAGGACCCGGCGGCCGACATCGCCACCGCAGCCATCACCCACAAGGTCGACGGCGCGGTCGACGAAGGGGTGTACCAGCTCAACGCCGAGGTCTTGCCGGCCGCGCTCAAGGGCAGCGGCCTGAAGCGCGCCAGGGTCGACCCGGCCGACGACGGGGGCCCGCTGCTGGTGCTGGTGCACGGCACCTTCGTCGACACCATCAGCACCTTCGGCAAGTTGTGGACCATGCATCCGCAGACCGTGCGCGACCTGTTTCGCCACTACAAGAACCGCGTCTACGCGCTCGACCACCCGACCATGGGTGAGAGCCCGATCACCAACGCGCTCGCGCTGGTGCGCGCGTTGCCTGCCGGCGCGCGGCTGCACCTGGTGACCCACTCGCGCGGCGGGCTGGTGGCCGAGGTGCTGGCGCGCGCCTGCGGCGGTGGCGCACTGGGCGCCGACGAACTCGCGTTGTTCCAGGACGACAAGTACACAACCCACCGCACCGACCTGCAGGCGCTGGTGAAGATGGCGCAGGCCAAGGGCCTGAAGGTCGAGCGCGTGGTGCGCGTGGCCTGCCCGGCGCGCGGCACCCTGCTTGCGTCACGGCGCTTCGACGCCTACCTGTCGGTGTTGCAGTGGGGCCTGCAGCTGGCGGGTGTACCGGTGGCGCCGCAGCTGGTCGATTTCCTGCACGAGGTCGCGCGCCGGCGCGCCGACCCGAGTCTGTTGCCGGGTATCGAGGCCATGATGCCCGAGAGCGCCGTGGTGGCCTGGCTCAACGGCGGCAACGAAACCATCCCGGGCGAGCTGCGCGTGGTGGCCGGGGATTTGCAGGGCGATTCGGTCGGGTCGTGGGTCAAGACGCTGCTGTCCGACGCCTTCTACTGGACCGACAACGACCTGGTGGTGCAGACGCGCTCCATGTACGGCGGCTCGCCGCGCGCCGCGAGCGCGGCCAGCGCGGGCGCCAGCTTCGTGCTCGACCGCGGCGCCAAGGTGACG
>JANMYG010000056.1:0-7741 GCA_031381865.1 Betaproteobacteria bacterium
GCTTCTGGTGTTCTGGCTGTCGGGGCCCGGACCACCGAACACCAAAGACCCAGCCTCGCGGCAGGCGGTACCCGGCGGGGGCGATTTCTGGGGCGCCGAGGAACGCAGCCCAGGGGTCGGCGCGCGCAGCGCGCTTCGTCATCATTCTGGCCGCCCGCTGACCATGACATTTTTCATCCAGGTAGGTCGAACTTGAAGCACGCGACGCGGCAAACGCCCAGCACGAACTGTCCGCGCACCGCGCTGCTAGTTCGCGAACGCGGCAATGCCGGTCTGCGCGCGGCCCAGGATCAGCGCGTGGATGTCATGCGTGCCTTCGTAGGTGTTCACCACTTCCAGGTTGACCAGGTGGCGCGCCACGCCGAATTCGTCCGAGATGCCGTTGCCTCCCATCATGTCGCGCGCCATCCGCGCGATGTCGAGCGCCTTGCCGCACGAGTTGCGCTTGAGGATCGAGGTGATCTCGACCGACGCGGTGCCTTCGTCCTTCATGCGGCCCAAGCGCAGGCAGCCCTGCAGGCCCAGCGCGATCTCGGTCTGCATGTCGGCCAGCTTCTTCTGGATCAACTGGTTGGCCGCCAGCGGGCGGCCGAACTGCTTGCGGTCCAGCGTGTACTGGCGTGCGCGCAGCCAACAATCCTCGGCGGCGCCCAGGGCGCCCCAGGCGATGCCGTAACGGGCCGAGTTGAGGCAGGTGAACGGGCCCTTCAGGCCCTGCACCTCCGGGAACGCGTTTTCCTCTGGGCAGAACACGCCGTCCATGACGATCTCGCCGGTGACCGAGGCGCGCAAGCCGACCTTGCCATGGATGGCGGGCGCGCTCAGGCCCGGCATGCCCTTTTCGAGCACGAAACCGCGGATCGGCCCGACCTGGCCGGCCTCGGACACCTCCTTGGCCCAGACCACGAACACGTCTGCCATCGGGCTGTTGGAGATCCACATCTTGGAGCCCCTGAGCTTGTAGCCACCGGCGACCTTGTGCGCGCGCGTGGCCATCGAGCCGGGGTCGGAACCGTGGTCGGGCTCGGTCAGCCCGAAGCATCCGATCCACTCGCCGGTGGCGAGCCGGGGCAGGTACTTCTGCCGTTGCGCTTCTGTGCCGAATTCGAAGATCGGCACCATCACCAGCGACGACTGCACACTCATCATCGAGCGGTAACCCGAATCGACGCGCTCGACTTCGCGCGCGATCAGGCCGTACGCGACGTAGTTCAGGCCCGGGCCGCCATAAGCCTCGGGGATGGTGGGGCCGAGCAGGCCGAGTTGGCCCATCTCGCGGAATATGGCCACGTCGGTCGTGCCATCACGAAATGCCTGCGTCACGCGCGGCAGCAGCTTGTCCTGGCTATAAGCGGCGGCGGCGTCGCGCACCATGCGCTCGTCCTGGCTCAGTTGGTTGTCAAGCAAGAACGGGTCTTGCCAGTTGAAAGTGGCGTGGGCCATGGAATGCTCCGGGAAGGAATGTCTGTAAAAGGTGTACGCGGGCACCGATCGTAGTGCCGCCGGGGCGGCTGCACAACCAATGCTTTCGCATCGAGGTATGCGGCGCGTTCATATCTGCGCTGCGCCAACCTAAAATGCCGGTCCGGCCTGGCTCAGCCAGGGCCCCTTCCCCCACCGCGCGAGACCTGTTCAATGCACGACACCCACCACACCCTGTCCCGGCGCGCCTGGCTGGCGCGCGCGAGTGCCGCCGCCATGGCCTCGTCCACTCTGCTGGCCCGGGCCCAGGCCTGGCCTGCCAAGCCGCTGCGCCTGGTGGTGCCGTTCGCTCCTGGCGGCAGTTCGGAGATCGTGGCCCGCGCCGTTGCCGGAGAAATGTCCAAGTCGATAGGGCAGAACGTGTTTGTCGACAACAAGCCCGGCGCCGCCGGCAACATCGCCATGCAGGAGGTTGCCGGCTCCACTGACGAGCACACGCTGATCCTGGGCCACATCGGCACACTGGCGGTCAACCCCTACATCTTCGACAAGCTGCCCTACGACGCGGCCAGGGACTTCGTGCCAATCACGCTGGTGTCCAAGGTGCCGAGCCTGTATGTGGTGCATCCGGAGCTGCCGGTGAAAAACCTCCGGGAGTTCGTGGCCTACGCCAAGTCCCGGCCCGGGCAACTCAACTACGGCTCGGCCGGCAACGGCAGTGCCGGGCACCTGGCGTTCGAATACTTGAAGATGGTGTCCGGCACCTTCGTATTACACGTGCCGTACCGCGGCACCGGCCCGATGTTGACCGACCTGATCGCCGGTCGGCTGCAGGCGGCCTCGGTGGGGGCGCCGGCACTGTTGCAGTTCATCAAGTCCGGCAAGCTGCGCTGCATAGCCACCGGCACCACCACCCGGCTGGCGCAGCTGCCCGACGTGCCGACCGTGGCAGAACAGGGCTACAGCGGTTTCGAGATGACCCAGTGGTACGGCCTGCTGGCGCCCGCCCGGTGGCCGAAGGCCAACGTTGCGCGGCTGGAAGCCGAGGCGATCAAGGCCAGCCGCGGCGCCGTGGTGCGCGACAAGCTGGCGCTCGATTCCGCGCTGGCGGTCGGCAACACGGGGGCCGAATTCGAGGCCTTCATCAAGGCCGAGCAGGCGCGCTGGAAACCGGTCATCGCGCGCGCGCAGATCAAGCCCGAAGGCGCCTGAGCGCCGCGCCGGGCCGCCCACTGGCACGCTCTCAAGTCGCTCCCAATAAGTGATTCATTTGAAATGGAAACCTTCAAGCGACTTTCGGCCGATTTGCGGCAGCGCGCCGATTACTTCGCTCGCACCGCAGTGCGCAGCACGAAGCAACCAGTGACCGGTCCGCGCGATGCCGCCGCCCGGTGATTTGTGGGAACCGGCAATCGACAGGATAATCGGGGCAATACCGGACAATAGGCGCCGCATGAAAAGTGCGGCCGCAACGACCACCGATCCAACGGAGACACCTGATGGCAACCCCCGGCAACCAAAAATCCAGTGGCTTCCCGACCCTGCAATGGGAGGCGGACGAACTCGACACACGCCCGATGCCCTTGCATGAACTGCCGCGCCAGGTCGGCATCGACCATGCGATGGCCATTGTGGACAAGCACCACCATCGTATTGCGGTGGCGCTGAAGATGTTCTGGGGCACGCGCGACTGCGTCGAGTACATCCAGAAGCTGGTGATGAGCGGTGGCGACGGACTCGGCCAGGCGCGTGTCGGTTTCAAGCCCGAGGTGGTATCGGCCCTGCTGAGCCTGGCCACCCTGCACCAGGTCGACCGGTAGCGACCAGTCGCGCGGCTCAGCCCGATGCCGGCTGCCTGGCGTGCGCAAACTGCACGTACCAGTCCAGGCAATCCGGATTGGCCATGGCCTCGCGGTTCACCACCTTGTCCAGCGGCTGCCCCAACAGCAGTTTCTTGATCGGCAGTTCCTGCTTCTTGCCCGATAACGTGCGAGGGATCGCGGCGACCTGGAATATGGCGTTCGGTACGAAGCGCGGCGACAACGCGCTGCGGATAGCGCCGTTGATCCGCTCGCGCAACCGGTCGTCGAGCGCCACGCCATCGCGCAGCACGACGAACAGCGGCATGTAACTCTCGCGCCCGAGGTATTCCAGGTCCACCACCAGCGAGTCAAGCACCTCGGGCAGGGCCTCGATGGCGCGGTACAGCTCGCTGGTTCCCATGCGCAGGCCATGGCGGTTGATAGTGGCGTCCGAGCGCCCGTAGATCACGCAGCCGCCATTGGTACCGACCTTGAGCCAGTCGCCATGGCGCCAGACGTTCGGGTACATGTCGAAATAACTCGACAGGTAACGCTGGTTGCCGGTGTCACCCCAGAAGTACAGCGGCATCGACGGAATCGGCTCGGTGCACACCAGTTCGCCCACGGCATCCAGCACCGGTTCGCCCTGTTCGTTCCAGGCCTCCACCGCGCACCCGAGCAGGCGGCATTGCATCTCGCCGGGAACCAGCGGCAGCTCGCGGTTGCCGCCGATAAAGGCGCCGGCGAAATCGGTGCCGCCGGAAATATTGCACCACCAGATGTCGCCCCCACGCTCGCCCATTGCATGTGGCTCGCTGCCCCCCGGGGGGGCGGTCGCGCCTTGGGGCGGCCCGGCGGCGCGCATATCGCCCCCACGCTCGACCATTTCCCCGGCAGCGGCGGCGCGCATGTCGCCCCGGGACTGCGCACGCAGCTTGCGAAATTGGGCGGTGCCCCAGGCCTGCACGTCTTCGCTCAGTGGTGAACCGGTGGTGCCGAGCGCACGCACGCCCGACAGGTCGCCGCAGGCGGACAGGTCCAGACCGGCCTTCATGCAGCTCGCAAAAAACGCCGCGCCGGCGCCGAAGAAGCTCACGCCGAGCTCTGCCGCAAAACGCCACAGGGTGCCCCAGTCCGCCGGCAGCTTGTTGCCGCCGGCATCGACGGTCCGGCCGGCCGGATTGCCGTCGAAGATGCAGACGGTGGTGCCGTTGAGCAACCCGGCGACCTGCACATTCCACATCACCCAGCCGGTCGAGCTGTACCAGTGGAAGCGCTCGCCCAGACTGTTCGGGTGGTAACTGCAGCCGACGTCGTTGTGCAGGCCGGTGAGCGCCAGGGCCACCAGCATGGCGCCGCCATGGCCGTGCACGATCGGTTTGGGCAGACCGGTGGTACCGCTGGAATAGACGATCCACAACGGATGGTCGAACGGCAGCCACAGCGGCTCGAACGCCGCGGTGGCGGCGTCGTCGCGCGCCAGCACGTCGCGCAGCCGGGTGAACTCTGGCAGCCCGCCCGCGCCGGCCGGGATGCCCAGCGATTCCAGCACCAGCAGGTGGCGCACGCTGGGCAGGGCCGCGCACATTTGCGCCACCACCGGCGTGCGGTCGGTGTCGCGCCCGCCAAACGTGACACCGTCGCAGGCGATCAGCACACACGGCCCGATCTGCCGGAAGCGGTCGAGCACCGCGTTGCTGCCCATGTCCGGCGCACAGAGGCTCCAGATGGCGCCGATGCTGGCCGTGGCCAGAAAAGCGACGATCGTGTCGGGACCATTGGGCAGATAAGCCGCCACCCGGTCGCCGGGCAACACCCCCTGCGCGCGCAGATGCAGCGCCAGCGCCGCGACCTGGCGCCGCAGTTCGGGCCAGCCGAGTTGGCGTGGCGCCGACCGGCCCAGGCTCTTCTCGTCGTGGCTGAGCACGGCGGCAAAACCGCCGGCGTGGGCCGCCTCGACATGGCGCAAGACTTGCTGCGCGTAATTGACCTGCGCGCCCGGGAACCAGCGCGCACCGGGCATGCGGCGGTCCGCCAGCACGGCGCTGTGCGGCGTCGGCGACGACACGTGGTAGTAATCCCAGACGCTTTGCCAGAACGGGCCCAGGTTCCCGATCGACCAGCGCCACAAGGCATCGTAGCTGGCGAAGGACAGGCCGCGCTGCTCCGACAACCAGTCCTGGTACAGCCGGATCTGCGGCACAAACGGGGGACGGTGTGCAGGCGCCATGGCCGAAGATTAACGCAGGCGCGCGCCCGGCGCTGCGCCAGCACATCAGGGTTTGTACGGATGTACAACAAATTTGTACGACCGTTCAATGACGGCGTGCTCACACCCTTGCGCCCCGCGCGATCCCTGCGTTTTTCCGCCGAAAGCGAAACCGAAACGCGCCCCGACCGCCGGCAGGCGATCCTGCTGGCGGCCGAAAAGCTGTTCGCCCAGCGTGGTTACCACGCGGTCACGATCCGGCAGATAGCCGACGAGGCCAGCGTGCCATTGGCACTGGTGGGTTATTACTACGGCCAGAAACACGAGTTGTTCGAGGCGATATTCGAACGCTGGAGCCCCACCATCGACGAGCGGCTGGCCGGCCTCCAGGCGGCCGTCGAAGCCGGCGGGCCGGAGTTGCTGCGCCACATCGTCGAGGCCTTTGTGGACCCGGTGCTGCGCATGCGTGCCAGCCCCGAGGGCGCGTTCTACGCGCTGCTGGTGGCGCGTGAACTCGGTTACGCGTCGCCGGAGGCCGACCGCGTGCTGCGCCGGCACTTCGACCCGCTGGCGCATGCCTTCATAACCGCGCTGCTGGGCGCTCTGCCGCACGCGACCCATGGCGCCATCGCCTGGACCTACCAGTTTGCGCTCGGTGCGTTGCTGCACCACATCAGCGACAGCCGGATACACCGGTTGTCGCACGGCGCCAACACCCCAAACGACCCGTCGTCGCACCCGATGCTGGTGCGTTTCATCGAAGCCGGCATTCGTGCGGCCGTGCCGGGTGCGCCGGCGCGCCGGCGAGCTTCGGCTGCCCGCCCATCCATACCACCAACCCACCGGAGACGTCCATGAACTTTCGCCGCAGCATCCTGTTCAGCGCCGCAGCCGCCGCGCTCGGGGCATTCGCCCACCTGCCGGCCAGCGCCCAGCAGATCATCAAACTGACCGCAACCGCCGGCCACCCGCCGGTATTCCTGTGGGTCAAGACGGTCGACGAGGTGTTCATACCCGAGGTCGACAAGCGCCTGGTCGCGGCCGGCAACAAGTACAAGATCGAGTGGACCAAGGCCTGGGGCGGCACACTGATCAAGCTGGGCAGCGAATCCAAGGGCGTGGCCGACGGCGTCGCCGACGTTGGGCTGGTCAGCACGATCTTCGAGGCCGCCAAGTTCCCGATGCAGAACGTGTCGTACTACACCCCGTTCGGCACCGACGACGTCGGCGTGGTCAGCAAGACCATCGCCGAGATGCAGGAGAAGATCCCGGCCATGGCCGACGCGTGGAACAAGTCCGGCCTGACCTACCTCAACGGCATGGCGCTGGATTCCTACCATGTCTGGACCAAGTTTCCGATCACGCGCATCGAGGACCTGCAGGGCAAGAAACTCAGCGCCCCGGGACCGGCGGCGAACTGGGTCAAGGGAACCGGCGCGGTGGCGGTGGCCGGCACGCTGAACAGCTACTACGAGGACATCAAGTCCGGCGTATCGGACGGCGCCGTGGTGTTTGCCACCGGCGCCTGGGGCGCCAAGCTGCACGAGGTCGCGCCGTACGTGACCAAGGTCAACTTCGGTTCGATGTTCTCGGGCGGACTGGTGGTCAACAAGGCGCGTTTCGACAAGCTCCCGCCCGAGGTCCAGAAGGCACTGCGCGAAGCCGCCGACGAATGGTCGGCGCAATACGCGCGGGCCCAGGGCGCACAGGTCAACACGGTGCTGCAGAACATGGCCAATGCGGGCGCCAAGCTCAGCGAGCTGGCACCGGCCGAACGCAAGCGCTGGGCCGACGCGTTGTCGCCGGTGGCCAAGACCTGGAGCGCCGACGTCACGTCCAAGGGCGGCCCCGGCCAGGAAGTGCTGAAAGCCTACACCGACGCCCTCAAGCGCAGCGGGGCCCAATTGCCACGCGACTGGACCGCCAACTAGGGCGGCACCCGTGCAACGCAGGCACGATTTCGGCGGGGCGGCGTCAAGGGCGGCTTGCGGGCCGCTGCGGACGTGCGTTGTTGCGGCGAAGGCTGTCGTCCCGTCCGACATCGTCACCGCGGCGAAGGCTGTGGTCCCGGCGCAGGCCGGGATTCACGTTTGCGCGAGTTGGCACTGGTGGTGCCGTGTCGGCCTCCCCGCGTCGCGCCAGGCGGCACCCGGCGTGGGCTCACACCGGGGCGGTCGGTGCTGCGCCCGACTGCCCTGCGGTGCTCGCCCAGGGGTCGCATCGCGGAACTCGCTGCGTTCGCTGCGCTCTCTGCGCTCGGACAACCGCGATGAGAATGATGACGAAGCGCGCTGCGCGCGCCGACCCC
>JANMYG010000083.1:0-1669 GCA_031381865.1 Betaproteobacteria bacterium
GTTCGACCACGGTGTAGGAATACACGGTGCCACGCCCGCTGAGCGTGCGCCAGTCGATCGATTGCGACTGGCAGTGCGGGCAGAACGGTGTGGGCGGCATGCGGAAGCTGCCGCAGTGGGCGCATCGCGCAGCCACCAGCACATGGCGCGCCGTGGCGTCCCAGAACGGCTGCGTCCAGGCGTTGGTCGAGAGCTTGAACAACTCGGGGGGAGGGCGCTTGGCAATCGGCATGGCGGGGATGTGTTCCGTGCTGTGCAGGATCAGCGCGCCAGAATCAGGCCGCTGACCGGGATGATCGACGGCCCGCCCGTCACCAGCGCCAGTTCGGCGTCGGCCACCTGGTTCACCGCGCAGCCGCGCAGCTGTTCCACCGCTTCGCGCACATGGGTCATGCCCCACACGTAGCCGCAAGACAGTTGCCCGCCGTCGGTGTTCACCGGCAGGCTGCCGCCTTTCAGGCGGATCGCCCCGCTGCGCACGAACGCGCCGCCCTCGCCCTTGGCGCAGAAGCCGTAGTCTTCCAGCTGCATGATCACCTGCGAGGTGAAGTGGTCGTAGATCTGCGCGGTGTCGATGTCCCTGGGCTCCACGCCAGCCGCGGCGTACAGCCGCCTGGCCACCGCCGCATGGCCGGACGACGCAAAACTGTCGTCGGGCATGTTCATCCAGTAGATCGAGCGGCCCCAGTCGCGGCTGCCCCCATGGTTGCTGGCCAGCACGCGCACCGGCTTCTGGCGCAGGTCGCGCGCACGTTCGGCCGAGGTCACTATGACGGCGACGGCGCCGTCGTTCTCCAGGCAGAAATCGAACAGGCAGTGCGGATCGGCCAGCATGGGTGCGTTGAAATAGTCCTCGCGCGTCATCGGCTTGCGGATGGTGGCGTTCGGGTTGGTCACCGCGTTGGCGCGGGTTGACAGCGCCACCTCGGCAAAATCCTCGCGCGTGGTGCCGTACAGGTGCATGTGCCGGCGCGCCAGCAGCGCGAACATGTGGCCCGGCCCGACCAGGCCGGCGGCGGAAAAGAACGCGTTCTCGGGCGTCGCCGGATAAGCCGCGGTGATGGCGCCGAAGCGCTGCGCGCCCTGCTGGTTGGCGCCCACGCACACCACCACCTCGGCCTGGCCGCTGACGATGGCCGCCGCCGCCAGCCCGATGGCGCCGGCCGAACCACCGCCGGTTCCGGTCAGCGTGGCGCTGAAGCGGATCTCGGGAATGCCCAATGTTTCGGCCAGCAGTGCGGTGTCGAAGCCGCCGGCGAAGTAGGCGAATCCGTCGATGTCGCGCACCCGAAGCCCCGCGTCTTCCACCGCGAGCAGGATGGACTTCCCGACCAGTTCCTCCAGCGTCTGCGGCGCCGACGCGCCACGGCGGTAGTAGGGCGTTGCGCCCAGTCCGACGATGGCAGTCTTGTCGCGCACAGGGCCTACTGTCTTTGGTACACCGCGCTCCAAGCGCGTTGCCAGATCAGGTCGGCGGGGCGTTCGGCGCAGCGGCATGAATACGAAGGGACTTCCCACTTCCAGGTAACGGCATCGCGTGCCAAGATTGGTTTGGAAGTCAATCTACAACCTTTGGAAGGAGAAGTCCCTTCGTATTCATGCCGCTGCGCCGAACGCCCCGCCGACCTGATCTGGCAACGCGCTTGGAGCGCGGTGTACCAAAGACAAT
>JANMYG010000107.1:0-4521 GCA_031381865.1 Betaproteobacteria bacterium
CTCCTGGCCGGTGGCTTCAAGTAGGCGCAGCAGCGTGGCCACGCTCATGTCGCCCTGGCTGGCGGTCTCCATGCGCGCCAGCGTCACCCGCGACACAAAAGCGAGTTTGGCGAGTTGCGCCTGGGTGAGGCCAAGCTCCGCACGCAGCGAGCGGAGGCCTTCGGAAACTTCGGCCAGGGTTTCCATGTTGGATCTCCGAGGATACTGAAGCGGGATAGTGTATCACTTGAGGCACATATGTTGTATCAGGAGTGATACTAGATGCGCATCGGGTATCTCAGGAGATACAAAAAAAGGGCGGCTCGCCGGATGCCAAGCATCAAGCCCGCATCGAGCCGGTCCGCGAGCCGTGCATCTCTGGCGCGGTCCGGGGGTGACGGCATGATCGGGCCCTCCCCGCGCAACGGTCGCCCCGACGGCGAAGGATGCCAGGCCGTGGCCACGTCAGCCCCAGCGCCGCTAGCCACGCCCGAACCTGCTGGAGAGCGTCCCGCTGCACTTGGTCCACGCCAACCCTGCGCGATGGACCGCCTCGAAGCGGTCTCACCCCAGCGACAGCTCCTGGCCGGGTGTGAGTGCTCGAGTTGCCGAAATTGGCGCCACATTGCCGACCTTACATGGCATGCCAGAACGACCGGTCTGGAGCTGGGAGTTCCCAAAATGGCGGCCGATTCCGACAAACCCATGGGCGACTACGTGGTCATCACGCGCGACGACGGCAAGATTCAGCGCATCAGCAACAGGCTGGACAGCGGGATCGACACGATGCGGGGGTCGTCACTGCCTGGCTCGCCTGACAGCGTCACCAGAATGCCGAACGGAGCGTTGTAGACCGACTTCTCGACAAAGGCCCGCAATCCGCGCGTATCGGCATGGTCGATGCGCCGACGATACTTGATCTCCACCGGAATACGCTGGTCGCCAACCGTCAGCACGAAGTCCACTTCCGGCTCGCTGCCACGTTCCGGGAAATGGTGCACGCCCAGGTTGATGATCGACTTGAACAATTGGCCCGCCGTGCTTTCCGCGATACGGCCGGCCAGGTCGGCGAGGTGCGGGGCAGCCATCAGGGCAGCCGGGTCCAACGGCACTTTCTCTTGCAGCCAGGCGGCGCGCAGGGCGTGGTCCGACAAGATCAACTTGGACGCGCCTTTGCGCCGCTTCAAGCGCAGTTCCAGCGGCTCGATCAAGCGCACCAGCAGGGTGGCATCCAGAAACTTCAAATAGGCCAGGATGCGCTGCCAGCCGATGTTGGCGTTCAGCCCGCGCCGAACCTCGTCCATGTAAAGCGCTTGGGAAGGAGACTGCCCCACGTAACGGCAGCTCAGGCGGAACACCTCTTCGAGCAACGGCTCATCACGGCGCCGTCCGCGCTCGCCGACCCGAAGGTCATGCTGGATGGCACGGCGCACCACCGTCTCGACCAACTGTGCGGCGATCTCGTCCCATGTCGCGTCCAGGCTGGTGTGCGCCAGCGGGTACGCGCCACGGTCAGAGAACGACTGAAACGCGAGGTCTCGTACCTCCATATGCTGCTCGCCAAATGCACGCAGGCCCTGCCAGAAGGCCTTGTCCTTCAGCGGCGCCAGGCCATTGAACGGCAGGTAAGGCGCAATGCGCCCGATGCCGCGCAGCTCCGCCACCTCGCGCAGCAGCAGCGGCCCCATCTCGATGGTGGACAGGCGGCCCGCCAGGCTGTCGCGTCCGGCTTCGATGCGCAGCGCCGAACTCCCGGTAACGATGGCCCGCACCGGCTGCAGGTCCACCAGGTGCTTCACCTGCGTCGCCCAGTCGCTCAGGTTTTGCACTTCGTCCAGCAGCAGGTAGACCGGCCCGCCTTGTGCATTTGCAAATGCGTTGATGGATTGCCCGAGAATGTTGTCCGCATACCAGGCCACCAGGTCGAGGATCGGAGTGCCAAGCCGCTGCAACTGCGGAATGTCATCGAACTGCACGCGGAATATGCGCTTGGGCTCGACGCCCTCGTTCAACAGGGTATCGATGATCTGGTTGAGCGTCGTCGTCTTTCCCACCTGGCGTGGGCCGCGCAGCACCGTCACCGGCGCCAGCCCCGCCTTCAATCCTTTCAGGGTCGGCCCAAATGCCCAGCGCCGAACCGGCGGCAGCCCGAACAGACGTTCACCGCGCCACCACGGGTTGCTGTCGCGCAGCACCCGCTCGGCGCCATCGGCCAGCAGGCCGGGCAGCGTCAGTTGGGCCGATGCTGCGCTCACGCTAGCACCTCCAGCACCCGCACCAACTCATTGCCCCGCTCGTCGATCACCTTAAGCGCCACACGGTGCCTCGCTCCGGGTGCGAAGGGCTCGCTCACGGTGCCTGCCAGGTGTTCCCACACGCTAAGGTCGAAGTCGGCCTTCAGGCTTTTCTGCAGGTTGTCGTCGAGGATGGCCTTGGTGGAATGCCGCTCGTGCACGAACAGCGGCACCGTGGGCACTGAAATCTGGTGCCGCTCGGCCTTGCCGGCCCAGTTCAAGAACGGCTGGCTTAAGCGCTGCAGCAGGTCGGCCACAGCTTTGAGCGACTGCACCTGCACGCCGCCGCCGGCCCAAGCCAGGGGCTGGGCGAACACCGCTGCCTCGCCCTCGGTGGCGCAACGCTGCACAAGGGCGATGAGCCATTCGGCCAGTTCGCGGTCGCGGTTCTCGTCCCAACTCAGTGCCGGGTCCAGGCTGCTGTCGTAGCGGTAGGTGCGCGGTGGCTTGCGCGTGGTGAACTGGTCTTGCACGCCCACGTCGGGGCGCTGGGTGGCTGCGTGGCCGTGCTGGTAGGTGGCGGTGTCCCCGTTGGCCGCGGGCGGTGTCGTGCTGCGTCGTGTGGCCACTGGGTGTCCCTATGTATCGCCTGGACCTTCGTTTGTACACCAACTTCCGCAGACATCTGACAGACACCGCACTGTGGGCCGTTTGATCGCAGGCACTGGGGCGGCAAGTGCCCTGGCATTACTCAACCAAAGACATTTTTCGGCAGATACCCAATGCCGAGCTGTCAGCTGTCAATCGGGGAGGCACATTGAAAAGGGCGGCTCGCATTCGACTCTGGCTTCACTGTCCAGGTTCCGTTGCGACGAGCTCATGCAGTGCCGTTCTCGACCTGCCCTATTTGTGCAATCGGCCGGTGATGCAGGCGAACAAATGGGCAATAGCCTGAATTGCTCGCCCTATCCGTCGGCCAGTGTGATTGCTTGTTGGGCGCTCACCATTTTTGGCTCCATCCTCAACTTACCGCTTGCGCGTCTCAGGGCACGCGCCAGAAAAAAAATTTCCGCCGCGCCGGAATAAAGCCGTTGCCGCCGGTGTTTACTCCCTGCAGGTTTTGCCTGTGCAACACTTCCTCCAGGAGCACCCCATGAAACTCGCAGTTATCGCCACCCTCACCGCCGCCCTGCTGGGCGGCTGCGCATCGATGTCCGCCAGCAGCCCGGCCAAGGTGATGGACGGCATGCTGGTCGGCCCCAATGGCATGACGCTGTATACCTTCGACCGCGACGTGGCGGGCAGCGGCAAGTCGGTCTGCAACGGGCCGTGCGCCACCAACTGGCCGCCGCTGATGGCGGCCGAATCGGATAAACCCATGGGCGACTACATGGTCATCACGCGCGACGACGGCAAGAAGCAATGGGCCATGAAAGGCAAGCCGCTGTATTACTGGATCAAGGACACCAAGGCCGGTGACAAGACCGGTGACGGCGTGCAGAGCGTCTGGCATATCGTCAAGCCCTGAAGCGCGCGCCGCGCCGCCATGCACCGCCAGGCGATCGTCGACCATATCCCGAGCCTGCGTCGTTATGCGCGCTCGCTGACGGGGGACGCCTGGGCCGCCGACGATCTGGTGCAGGACACGCTCGAGCGCGCCTGCAGCAAGTGGCGGCTGTGGGTGGCGGGCACGAACCTTCGCGCCTGGCTGTTCACGCTGATGCACAACCTGTTTGCCAACCAGGTGCGCCGGTCGGTGCGCCAGGCGCACGCCGGTCGTCCGGTCGACCCGGACGATGTCGCGCACGAACTGGCGCAGCCGCCGGACGGGTCGGATCTCGCATTCGACCTGCAACGCTGCCTGCTGCGCCTGCCCGAGGACCAGCGCGCCGTGCTGCTGCTGGTGACCCTCGAGGACATGTCTTATGCCGAGGTGGCTGGCGTGCTGGGGGTGCCGCTGGGCACCGTCATGTCGCGCCTGTCGCGCGCGCGCAGCCGCCTGCGCGAACTCCTGGACGGCGCCGGCGCGCCGCTGCCGGCCGCCGTCGCCGCGCAGCCGCCCGAAGCGATACCGGTACTGCGGCGCTTGAAATAACATCGATCCGACCTGGCCATGGACCCCAACCAACCCCTGTCTGCCGAGCCCGTGCACGAGGACGAGTTGCACGCGCTGGTCGATGCCCGCCTGTCCGTGGACGAGCGGCTGGCCGTGGAGGCCCGGCTGGCCCGCGACCCCGCGGCCGCGGCGACCCGTGCTGCATGGCAACTGCAGCGTGACGCACTGCGCGACCTGTACCGGCCGTTGCAG
>JANMYG010000113.1:0-5896 GCA_031381865.1 Betaproteobacteria bacterium
CGGGGTTGGGCCCCGGGGAGGCTTTGCAACAACGAGTGGGCCAGTTTTGGGGCCTCACCCGCAGGGCCGGGGCACCCAAGGGCGCTGGGGGGTGTTGCGCCGGTGGCCAAGGCAGCAGCCTTGGCTGCGCGACGCGCCTACCCCAGCGCCCTTGGCCACCCCGGCGCGGGCGCATTGGATTGCCTCTCACGCTCTGAAGTGACGGGACCATGATTCTGGACGGATCCGCCGGCCCGGCCATCGACACCTGCGCCGCCGCCCTGCTGGCCGGGGAACTGGTGGCGTTTCCGACCGAGACCGTGTACGGTCTGGGCGCCGACGCCGGCAACGACGCGGCGGTGGCGAAGATCTTTGCGGCCAAGGGTCGGCCCAGCGACCACCCGCTGATCGTGCATGTGGACGACCAACAAGAGGGCGCGGCGGGCGTCGCGCATTTCGCGGCCGAGGTGCCGGCATTCGCCCGCAAGCTGATGGGCGCCTTCTGGCCCGGACCGTTGACGCTGATATTGCCGCGCCGCGCCGGCATCGGCACGGCGGCCGCCGGTGCGCAGGATTCGATCGGATTGCGCTGCCCGGCCCACCCGGTGGCCCAGGCTCTGCTGCGGGCCTGCCGCGCGGTCGGTGTGATGGGCCTGGCCGGGCCCAGCGCCAACCGGTTCGGCCGCGTCAGCCCAACCACCGCCGCCCATGTGCAGGGCGAATTCGGGGAACAGCTGCTGATCCTAGATGGCGGCGCCTGTTCGGTCGGCATCGAATCCACCATCATCGATTGCACGCGCGGCACGCCGGTGCTGCTGCGGCCCGGCGCCATCATTGCGGCGCAGGTGCGCGCCGCGTGCGGCCAACTGGTATTGAGCGTCGATGAGGCTGCCGGCCTGCGCGCGCCGGCGCCGAAGGCCCCGGGAACACTGGCCGCGCATTACGCCCCCAGGGCGAAGGTGCGGATGATGGACGCGCGTTCGCTGCAGACCGCGCTCGACCTGCTCGGCTCCGATCTGCGCCGCGGCGAAAGCCCCCTCATCGCCACCTACGCGCGCGCCGTGCTGCGTTCACCGTCCGAGGGCGTGTTGCGCCGGCGCATGCCCGACGATGCCGTAGCCACGGCGCAGCAGCTGTTTGCGGTGCTGCGCGAGTTCGACGCCAGCGGGGTGAAACTGATCTGGGTCGAGACACCGCCGGCCACGCCGGAGTGGGACGGCGTGCGCGACCGGTTGCAGCGCGCGTCGGCCGCCTGAGCGCGCCGCCCGTCGAGTCGTGCCGGTGGGCGCGCGCGCAAACGCGCCCTGCGCCTCAGTTGTCCTTCATGGCCCAGTCCAGCAACGCATCGAGCGCCGGGCGCGCGGCGCCGGCGTTGCTGTGGTTGGTTATCGCCACCAGCACGTAACGCCGGCCGCTGTTCGCATGCACGTAACCGGCCACGGCCACCACGTCGCGCAGGCTGCCGGTCTTGAGGTGGGCACTTGCGTAGGCCCGGGACCGGTTGCGGCGCAATGTTCCGTCGACCCCGGTGATCGGCAGCGACGCCATCAGTTCCGGCATCAACGGCGACAGGTAGGCGCTTTGCAGCAGTCGCGCCAGGCCCTGCGCGCTGATGCGTTCGCTGCGCGACAGGCCCGATCCGTTGTCCATCACCGGCGCGTCGTTGGCGCCGAACCGCTCCTGCCACCAGCGCTTGATGACCTCGCGTGACGCTTCCAGCGAAGCCGGCTCGCCGCCAGCTGGCGCCGCCCGGCCCGCTGGCGTGGCGCCACCCTGCGCGCGGGAGGCCAGGCTCAGGCTCAGAAACAGCTGCTGCGCCATGACGTTGTTGCTGTATTTGTTGATGTCGCGAATCACCTCGGCCAGCGGCGGCGAACCGAGCTCGAATACCGGGCTCGCCGCCAGACCACCCGGCGCCGGAACCTTGCCATCACGCACGGTGCCGCCGATCTTGCCGCCCATCTCCAGCCACATGCCCTCGACCGCGCGCACCGCATAACTGCGCGGTTCGGCATAAGCCACCGGCCACACTTTCTCCAGGCAACTGGCCGGGTAGGTGCCGCCGAAACGGATCCGGTTCGGGTCGGAGAAATCGGCCCGCAACACGGCGCGGTAGTCGCCGCAGTCACCGGCCGACAAGGGCACGCTGGCCTGCATCACCACACCGGCCAGCGGTGGCTCGAACTGGACCTGGGCGATATTCGCAGTGCGGTCGGGTACGAAGGTCATGACCACCGACTTGTAATTCAACAGCAGCGCGTCGGGGGCCGCGTTGTAGGGCCGCAGCGGCTCGCCGTCGAAACCCGCCGGGTCGGCGTCGGACAACTGGAACGCGCCATGGTCGAGCACGATGTCGCCGCCGATGGTCCTGACGCCCAGGCCCTGGACCCGGCGCAGCAGCAGCCACAAGCGCTCGGCCACCAGCTTGGGGTCGCCCTGGCCCTTGATGTACAGGTTGCCGTACAGGGTTCCGTCACGCACCGCGCCTTCGACAAAGACCGGCGTATTCCAGGTGAACGCCGGCCCCAGCAGTTCGAGCGCGGCATAGGTCGTCACCAGCTTCATCACCGACGCCGGGTTCATCGGCACCTGGGCCCGGTGGCTCAGCCGCGGCGGGCTCCTGCCTTCGGCGTCCACCACCAGCAGGGCCATCGCATCGCGCGGCAGCTTGGCCCTCTGCAGGGCCGCGTCGACTTCGGGCGGCAGGTTCTGCGCGCCAGCGGCGCCGATGCCGATGGCCAGCAGGGCCGGGCAGAGCCAGTGCACAGCGCCCCGCGGCATTCCATTCGCGCGGCCGGGCCGGCTGCTGGCCGGTGCGCCAGGCACAAGCTGCAAGAAGGTCGGGTGGGCGGGCATCGAACGAGTCTACCGCCGCCGCCGATAATCGATCCATGAACCGCTCCAAGCCACTCTCCCCGCGCGCCGTGGGCATCGGGGCGGCGGTGATCACGGTGCTGATCTGGACCTCGTTCATCGTGATCGCGCGCGCATCGGCCGATCCGGCGCGTGGTGGCGCGCTCAATCCCTTCGACATCGCCTTTGCCCGCTTGCTGGGCGCTGGCGCGGTGCTGCTGCCGGTCGGCTGGTGGCTGGTTCGCAGGGACCGCGCGCTCGGCGTCGGGCGCTCGTCGGTGTTCGGGTTTTCTCCGCTGTCGCTGCGTGTCACCGCCAGCGCCGGGTTGTTCGGCGGGTTGTTGTATGCGGTGCTGGCGTACAGCGGCTTCGTGTTTGCCCCGGCGGGCCATGCGTCGGTGCTGCTGCCGGGTAGCCTGCCCCTGTGGACGGCGCTGCTGGCCGCGTGGATCCTGGGCACCCGCATCACGCCGGCGCGCGCGCTCGGCCTGTTGCTGATCGTGGCCGGTGATGCCATGGTCGGTGGCAGCAGCCTGTTGCATGCCTTCGACGGCGGCGAAGTCTGGAAAGGCGACCTGCTGTTCGTGCTCGCGGCACTGTGCTGGTCGGTCTACAGCGTGCTGGCACGCAAGTACGCGCTCGAGGCGGTCCGCGCCACCGTGGCGATCACCGCGTTCGCATTTGCGCTTTATGTTCCGGTCTATGCGGCGCTGTTGGTCCTGCGCCTGGTGCCGGGCCAGTTCCTGAATGCGCCGCTGTCGCAGGTGGTGTTCCAGATGGTGTTCCAGGGCGTCGGGTCGGTGGCCATATCGGGCATCACGTTCACGCGCATGATCCAGCATTTCGGCCCGGTGCGCTCGACCATGATCACGGCCCTGGTGCCCGGTCTGTCGGCCCTGGGCGCGGTGTTCTTCCTCGGCGAGCCGCTGCACTGGAACCTGTCGGTGGGGCTGGCGCTGGTGACGCTGGGCATCCTGTTCGGTGTGCGCTCGGTGTCCGCGCAGGCGACCGGGCCCGTGGTTGCGGCCACGGTGCGGCCAGGCGTCCAAAGGCCGTCACCATGACCATGGCCGTGCTCGCGTTCGACACCAGTACCGACACCATGTCGGTGGCCGTAGGTCGCACGACGGGTGGTGCATCGCGCATCTGGCAACACAGCGCCGCCGGTGGCGCACAGGCCTCGGCCACCTTGATACCGATGATCCGCGCGTTGATGGCCCAGGCCGGCCTCGGCTTTGGCGAACTGGATGCGATCGCCTTCGGACGCGGCCCGGGTGCGTTCACCGGGCTGCGCACGGCGTGCGCGGTGGCCCAGGGGCTGGCCTTCGGTGCACACGTGCCCGGTGGTGGTGCGCCGGTGCCGGTGCTCGCGATCGACAGCCTGCTGGCACTGGCCGAGGAGGCGCGCCACCAGCACGCTCCCGATGCGGTGCCGCTGCAGGTGCTGGCGCTGCTCGACGCGCGCATGGACGAGATCTACGCCGCCACCTATGCCTTCGACGGTGCCGGCTGGAGCGAGCGCCAGCCGCCTGGCCTGGACCGGCCCGAGCGCCTGGTGCTGGCTGCAGGCTGGCACGACGGCCAGGGCCTGCTGGCCGGCAATGTGTTTGCCGCTTATGGCGAACGCCTGGTGCTGGGGCGCGGGGCACCGCGCGTGGCGGCGCTGCCCACGGCCACGGCGATGTTGCGGCTGGCTCCGCGACTGCTGGCGGGGGGGCTTGGCACCAGTGCGGAGCTGGCGCTGCCGGTCTACATTCGCGATAAAGTCGCACAAACCACTTCAGAGCGTGCCGCCGCCCGGGCGAACGCGGAATCGTCCAGATGAGTGCGCTGCGCGAAGCCATCGAATGAGTGCCGTCCTCCAATTTGCCGGTGAAGCCCGGTTCGAGCCGCTGCTGGCGTCGCACCTGGGCGAGGTGCTGCGCATCGAGCAAAGCGCTTATGCCCATCCCTGGTCGTTGCCCAATTTCCGTGACGCACTGAACGCCGGCTACCAGGCCCAGCTCCTGAGCGCCGGTGGCACTGTGCTGGGGTATTTCGTCGCCATGGCGGGTGTCGACGAGGTGCACCTGCTCAACATCACCGTGGCGCCCGTGTACCAGCGCCAGGGCTGGGCGCGCCTGATGCTCGACGCGCTGGCGTTATGGGCGCGCGGCCAGGGTGCGCAGTGGTTGTGGCTCGAGGTGCGCGATGGCAACCAGCGTGCGATGCAGGTCTACGAGCGCCATGGCTATCGGCGCGTGGGCCAGCGCAAGGCCTATTACCCGGCGCCCAACGGCACGCGTGAAGACGCGGTCGTGATGAGCCTGCGCTTGTGAGTGGCGAATGCGCGCAGCACCGGTCCTCTTCAGGCCAGCGGGCGATCCCTGCGGGGGCGCCGGCAACGGCATGCTGTGCCGGGACCAGGGGCGTCCTGAATGAGCCTTGACCTCGATGCGCGCCAGCGCGCGATGCTGCAGGAGATGCACATCACGGTCTGGTGGCCGCGGCCGACCTCAAGCACCGCGCCGGTCGAAGCGGCCGGCGTCCCGGCTCATGTTACGCCCGCAGCGCGGCCGGGTGCGGCGGCCAGGCCACAGGTGGACGCCGCCCCGGCAGCGCAGCGTGTGTTGGTCGACAGCGGTGCCGCAGCGGCTCCGGGCGGCGGTGTTGACGCGATGGACTGGCCCGAGCTCGCCGCGGCGGTCTCGACCTGCAGCGCCTGCCGCTTGTGCGCCGGGCGAAAGGCCGCCGTCTTTACTGCCGGGCCGCTGGCGCGGCAGGCGGACTGGCTGCTGGTGGGCGAACCGCCCGACGCGGACGAGGAGCGCGCGGGCCGGCCCTTTGCAGGGCCGGCGGGCCAGTTGCTCGACAACATGCTGCGGGCGGTGAACGTCGCGCGCGACGGGCAGGGGCGCGCCGGCGCCCGGCTGACCAACGTGGTGAAATGCCGGCCGGCAGTCGTGCGCAACCCCGAGGCCGACGAACTTGCCCGTTGCGCGATGTACCTGCGCCGCGAGATCGCGCTGGTGCAGCCCCGGGTGATCCTGGCGCTGGGCCGGTTCGCCGCGCAGTCGATGCTGGG
>JANMYG010000114.1:0-3366 GCA_031381865.1 Betaproteobacteria bacterium
GGTCGGGCTGGTCGGGCATGTTCGGGCTGCGTTGGTACGCCACAAGGTGTGTATTGATCCTACCCAATCTGGCACGACCGCAAGCCGGCGCGACAAGAATAATTGCCGCTGGCCGCACACAGTCCGATGCGATTTGTCAACGACGCCGCAGGCGCGCCGGTTTCAAAGCCACCGGCATGGCGATAGTGGTTGCGTCGGCCCCCGACCATGACGCAAACTAGACGGGCACAGCCTGTGAATTCCCCGACCAGCGCGACACCCTTCGATTACCGGAGCCAGCCATGCCAGCACACTTGGAATTCGCGCTCAGCTTCACCCGCTCAAAGGCGCGCCGCGCCGCGCCTGATGACCCGATGCGCCTGCTCGTGATCGGCGACTTCAGCGCCAGGGCGAGTGCCGAGCGTGCGCCGCTGGCCAGCCGGCCGACCCACCGGGTCGACGCCGACAACCTCGACCAAGTGCTCAAGCGCCTCGCACCGCGGCTGGGCCGGCCGGCGGGCGAGGTCGTATTCGAACAACTCGATGACTTCCACCCCGACCGCCTGTACGCGCGGCTGGACCTGTTCCAGGCCTTGCGCCAGGCGCGCGCCAACCCGGGCGCGGGCCACGACGACCTGCTCGGCGGCCTGCTCGGAAAACCCGCGGCTGCAAAGCCGGGCATTGCGGCCGCACCCGCGCCAGCCCCGGCGGCCGGCATCGACGCCCTGATCCGCAGCATCGTGGCACCCCACATCGTGCAGGACACCTCGGCGCAAACCCGGCATTACCGGGACGCCATCGACGCGGCCACCACCGAGCAGATGCGAACCCTGCTGCACGAGCCGGCTTTCCAGACGCTCGAATCGGCCTGGCGCGGCGTGCAGTGGCTGGTGTCGCGACTCGAACTCGACGAGAACCTGCAATTGCACCTGTTCGATGTGAGCAAAGAGGAACTGGCGTCCGACTTCGTGGCGGCGCAAGGCGACCTGTCGCGCTCGGGTCTGGCCCTGGCCCTGTGTGGCCCTGCCGCCGATGCGCCAGACGAGCCGGGGTGGTCGCTGCTGGTCGGGTTGTTCGGCTTCGGCCCGGGTGCCGATGACTTGGGCCTGCTGGGGGCGATGGGAGCGGTCGCGTCACAGGCCGGCGGGCCGCTGGTGGCGGCGGCCACACCTGCGTTGTACGGGTGCGGCGCGGTGGCCGACCTGCCCGATCCGGTATTGTGGACGCCGCTGGCCACGGACGCCGCACGGCATTGGTCGGAGTTGCGCGCCAGTGCCGTTGCGCCCTGGATCGGCCTGGTGGCGCCGCGCCTGCTGCTGCGCCTGCCGTATGGCAAGGCCACGGATCCGATCGAGCAATTCGCGTTCGAGGAGCAAGCGGGCGCGCCGGTGCATGAGACGCTGCTCTGGGGCGCCGGCTCGCTAGGTGTGGCGCTGCTGGTCGGGCAGGCCTTCACCGAGGGCGGCCGGGACCTGGCGCCGGACCATGCCACCGAACTGGCGGACCTGCCGGCCTACACCTTCCGCCGCGACGACCAGGTTGAACTGCAACCCTGTGCGGAGGCCTGGCTCGGCGAGCGCGCGGGCCAGGCCCTGCTCGAGCGCGGCCTGATGCCGCTGCTCAGCCACCACCAGCGCGCGGCGGTGCGTCTGATGCGGATGCAGTCGATTGCCAACCCGCCATGCGCGCTGGCCGGCGGCCGGGACTGAAGACCCGAAGGAGAAGCAAATGGCGATCTGGGCCTATGAATGCCGGCCATGCGCCGGCAAAGGCGTCTGGCTGGTATCGCGCGCTGCGGTCGATGTCTTGCCCGCCGAGGTGCACACACTGCGCGTGAAGGTCGGCTCCGAATGGCGCTGCGCCACGGTCAACCGCGGGCGACCGGTCGAGGTCGAGGCGATGTTGCTGCGCGAGGCGATCGCGTCCGACCTGCAGGACTGCCCCGAATGCGCGCCGCCACCGGCTGCCGAAGCCGGGCGCAGCACAGGCCGCGCGAACGCGCCCGAGGTGCAGGCGGCTGCGGTGTCGATCCAGGGCCGCCGCATGCTGGTGGTGCTGGTGCCTTTGCAGCTGGTGCAAAGCGCCGGCGAAGCCGACATGCTGGTCGCCGACCTGCGGCCTCGCTTCGGCAAGGTCGACATGCTGCTGATGGGGCAGGACGAAGACGGCGCGCCGCACTACCATGGCGACGCCGCTTTGGCGCGGCTGCTGGCCGACGTGCCTATCGACAAGATGCCGTGGAAGAGTTATGCGGTCGGCTGAGGATATGGTCGGGGCCTGCCCCCAAAGCCTCCGGACGGCGAGGGAGGGCCGCACTGCCACCGGGATGCCGCCGAGCCAGCAAGCGCCGCCGCATCCGAATCCTGGGTTGCCGCCAGGAGCTGCTTCATGCCAGGTCCGCGGCGGTCGCGTCAGGCGTGCGAAGCTTTTCTAAGGGCCTGCTCGGCCCATTTGTTGAGGCTTTGGCCACTGCGGGCACTGGCCTTGACGGCGGCCGCATGCACCTTGGGATCAACGCGCAGCATCAGGCGTCCGCTGGCCGGTTTTTCGGGTTCCTGCCCGAGCTGCGCGCATGCAACGATGTAGCTGTCAATGGCCTCGTGGAAAGCCGCTTCGAACTCGGCGACCGAGGTGCCATGAAAGCTGATGATGTCGTCGATGTCCAGCACGCGCCCCACGATGATCTTGTCGTGCGCGTCGAAGTCCAGCCGGGCCGTGTAGCCCCGGTAGCTCAAGGTGTTTGTCGTGTTCATGTGATTGCTCCGATCTTTTCCAGAAACTCGCGCGCCGCCAGTACACGGTATCGCAGGGCCTCTTTGGCGGGATGGGGGCGATGGAAGCTGGCCCTGCGCCCACTGTGCTCGAAACTATGCAAGCACTTTGCGGGCACTCCAGTGATTGGGCAGGCTACCGCAACACCTCCGCCGCGCTTCAGGCTGAGGTAAAGGCACTTGCCGATGCGGTAGTAGATGATCACCGCAGGCGTTTTCACATCCGCGTGCACCTGGGCGACGTGATCGAGAAGCTTGATGGCACGGTCTACGGCAACGGTGTCAACATCGCGGCACGGCCGGAGGGACAGGCCGAACCGGTGGCGCTTTTCGTGTCTGCGTCGCGGACCGGGTGTCTGAGGCCACCTCGCTGGGCATCTTCTTTCAGCCGGCACGCGGGATTGATGACGCAGCCGTGGCCCGCGTGCAGGCCGATTCGTGCCGCCGCATCCTGCGCTCGATTGTGCGCCGGGGCCTGATCGCGATCCTTGATGCCAAACAGATGCTGGCCTACCTGCACAGCGGGTTTGTAGTTGCGGCATGACTTGGGTGCAAGTTAGCGAGGTAATCGGCCCATTGCCGCAAATCTCGCCGAAGAAACACACGTTGTTGTGTT
>JANMYG010000139.1:0-7227 GCA_031381865.1 Betaproteobacteria bacterium
GCCTTGGCCAGCAGCGCCTTGGCCTTGTCGACATCGAGTTTGTAGGGTTTCTCGGTGCTGGCGCCGAGCAGGCCGACCGGCAGGAAATTCTGGTGCACGATGCCGATGTTCTTGATCAGCGTGGCGCCGATGGCGTCGTAGTCGACCAGCCACTTGAAGGCTTCCCGCACCTCGGGCTTGGCCAGGTTCGGGTTCTTCTGGTTCAGGCCGAAGTAATACACCGTGCCCTTGGGCGTGGCCGTGGTCCTGATGTCCTTGTTGCTGGCCAGCGCGGCCAGGTCTTCCGGCGACAGGTTGCGCGCGATGTCGGCGTCGCCCTTCTCCAGCAGCAGGCGCTGGGTTGCGGCCTCCTTGACGTGCTGGTAGACCACCCGCACCAGCTTGGATTTTTCGCCGTAGTAGTTGTCGTTGCGCTCCAGCGTCACGATCTCGTTGGCGCGCCACTCGCGCAGCTTCATCGGGCCCGAGCCGGCGTAGTTGGTCTTGAGCCACCCGTAACCCATGTCGCCACCGGTCTCCTTGGACATCACGAGTTTCTTGTCGAGGATCGACGCCACGTTGGCGGTCAGGCAGTTGTAGACGAAGGTCGGTGCGTACACCTTGTCGGTTTCCATCGTCAGGGTCAACGGGCCGGTCTGTTTGACCTTGTCCTTGACGTTTTCCTTGGTGAAACCGAACTGGGTCAGGATGAAGGCCGGCGTCTTGTCCAGAATCACGGCGCGCTGGAGCGAGAACACCACATCTTCGGCGGACATCGGATTGCCCGAGGCGAATTTCAGGCCGGGCTTGAGTTCGAAGCTGTAGGTCTTGCCGTCGGCGGAAACCGACCAGGACTTGGCCACGTCGGGCAGCAGCTTGGACGGGTCGTTTACGTCGTAACGGATCAGCCGGTCGTAGGCGTTGCCCATGATTTCGCCGGCAGAAATTTCGAACGCCTCGCTCGGGTCCATGGTGATGATGTCGTCCATGGCCCAGGCGATCACCAGGGTGTCCCTGGGTGTGGCGGCCAGCAGCTGGGCCGGCAGAGCAAACGCGGTGGCAACCGCCAGCGCGGCGGCGGATCGGATGAACATGACTTTCACTTGACTCTCCTAAGGAATTGAAACAACACGCATCAGGCCGCAATCATGGTAGACCAATGCCCCGGTATTGCAGGCCCGCACCAATGAAAACCTTTGCGCACCAGAAGGCTGCACATGGATGGCCGCCCGCACCAAATTCTGTACTTGGCGCCCGGCCGCCGCCATCGGTGTTTACCAGTGTCAGGGGTGCTTCAGCGCTGCTTGCGCCGGACGTACCAGCGCGCCAACCGGTCCAACAGCGAGCGGCGCGACGCGCCATCGCCGCCATGCGTATCTCCGGCCTGGGCCGCCTGCCCCGACAGGTCGAGCTCTGCGCCACCAGCGCGGTACATGCCGGCGAAAATGTCGAGCACCTGTTTTTTCACCATGCCGCGCAGCGGTATGTGGGCCATCAGGCCGTAGGTCGCCGCGCCGCCGCTGTCGGCCAGTGTCGGGTCGGCACGCACCGCCGCCACCGCGTCGCGCAGGTCGCGCAGGTAGTCGTCCACCACGTCGAGGTGGCGCGCCGTGATCATGGCGTGCAGGCCGTCCGGGTTCTGCAGCCGGTTGATCTGCCAACCGCGCTGTTCCATCTGGTCGCCGACCGCGAACATGTTGACGGCCCGTTCGCGTGCGCCATAGGCCAGCAATGGCCCGGTCGGCTCGCCCAGCACGCACAACTCGGGCATCGCGCCGATACCGGTCACCAGGCGGTCGAAGGCCGCGCTGGTGCGCGCCGCGAGATCGCAATAACCGGAGCGGCCGAAGTACTGCAGCGCCGCCCACGCGGCCGCGTACGCGCCGCCCGGGCGTGTGCCGAGCAACGCCGGCGACGCAAAGACGCCACCCGGCCAGTCGGCGTAGACGAACATCTGGTGCTTGAGGTAGTCCAGGTTGCGGTAGGTGATGGTGGACGCGCCCTTGGACGCGAAACCGTATTTGTGCAGGTCGGCCGAGATCGACGTGACACCCGGCACACGGTAGTCCCACAACGGCAGCTCGACGCCATTCATTTCCATGAACGGCAGGATGAACCCGCCCACGCAGGCGTCGACATGCATCGGCACCCCGGCCCGTTGCGCGATCGCCGCCATGGCCTCGATCGGGTCGATGCTGCCATGCGGGTACTCCGGCGCCGACCCGAGCACCATCACGGTATTGGCGTTGACCAGTTTGCCGAGTTGCGCCACGTCTGCGTGCAGCCGCTGGTCCAGCGGCAGCAGCCGGACCTTGACGTCGAAGTATTCCGAGGCCTTGAACCAGGCCACGTGTGCGGTCTGCGGCAGCACCATCTCGGGCCGGCGCACGCCGCGTTGTGCACGCGCCAGGTCGCGGTAGGTCTTGACGGCCAGCAGGCAACTCTCGGTGCCGCCGGAGGTGAGCACGCCGCAGACCTCGGGCGTGCCGTGCAGCAGTTCGGCCGTGCACGCGATGATGTCGTTCTCGAATCGCTTGAGGCTCTTGAAGGCGGTCGGGTTCAGTCCGTTGGCGGATGCAAAGGCCTGGTAGGCCTGGCCCAGGAACGCGCTGTATTCGTCGTCCAGGTAATAGACCAGACTCCACAACCGGCCGTCCCTGTAGGCCGGGTCGTCGACGCCAAACTGCTGCAGTTCGTCCAGGATCGACTGCGGGTCGCGGCCCTGGAGCGGCAGGGTGGCGGTCATGGGTGTGCCTTCGTGCTTCGACTTGCGGTGGCATGCGCCTTCGGAGCGGTCCGGCGGCTAGCTGGTGTATCTTGGCTCTGCACGCTGCGCAGCGAGCGTGCCTGGGGGCGGCCCAGCGCGCCGCTCACGCCCTCGCCTCCAGGACGGCGGCAGGCGCGGATTCGTTCATCCTCGAGGCCAGCCAGGCCGACAGCGCGGCTGCGCCCAGCGCCGCGGCAGCAATGGCGGACAGCGCCAGGTCGAAACTGCCGGTGGCCGCCACGATCGCGCCCGGCACCACGCTGCCCACGACACCGCCCAGGATCAGGCTGGTGCCGTTGTAGGTGCCGGTGGCCGCGCCCACGTCGACGTCGCCGGCCAGCCGCTGCAGCGTCGCGTGCTCCTGGGCCTGGAACGCGCTCTGGCAAAAAACCGCCAGCGCGAACAACGCCACCATGCTGGTGCCGGACTGGGCCGGTATGGCCAATGCCAGTGCCAGCGCGGCCCCGGCAAAACCGAGGCTGGCCAGCAGCACGCGGCGCCGCAGCCGGTCACCCAGCCACGCGATGACCAGCGTGCCCACGACGCCAGCGCCGAACACCGCGCTCATGGCCCAGCCCAGGGCCGCGAAGTCGATGCCCTTGGCGCGCACGAAATAGGTCGGCAGCCAGCCCAGGATGCCAAAGCCGCAAAAGGCGTTGAGCACACCGCAGGCAACATACAGCCAGTAGTCGGGGTTGCGCCGATAGGCCCGTGCCGGCCGGCCGGCTGCCGGCGCCGGCGCCGCCGGCACCCGGACAAACAGCAGCACCAGCGGCAAGGCCAGCAACAGGCCGGCGGCCCCGATGATCACGAAACTGTTGCGCCAGCCCCAGGCACCGATCAGCGGGACGATGACCAGTGCCCCGGTGGCAGTGGCCACGATGATGCCGACGTTCCACAACGCGTTGGCGCGCGCGCGCACCTGCTGCGGAAACAGCCGAGACGTGATCACCCCCATCATCGGCACATGCACCGATTCGGCCAGGCCGAGCAGCAAACGCAGCGCCACCAGCATGGCGATCGAACCGCCCAGCGGACCCATCGCCATGCTGACCAATGAGAAACCGATGATGACCAGCACCAGGCTGCGCTTGGGGCCGAAGCGCTCGGCCGCGCCGGCCAGCACCAGCTGGAAAAAGCCGTAACTCAGAAAGAAGGCGCCGAGCAGGTACTGGCCGTACTCCCCCACCTGCCGGTCGGTCCAGCGCAGTTCCTGCGCCATGCGCGGCAACGCGAACGAGATCACGTTGCGGTCCAGGTAGTGCACGATGAAAGTCAGTGCCAGCACCAGCGGTACGTGCCAGGGAAGCGAGGTGGAGGGCGTGCGCATGGCGATGGCGGGAATGTTAAGCCAGGTCCGGCCCCAGCTTGTCATCGCGGATTTGCTCCAGTGCTTGTCATCCCGGATTTGCCGCGGCGCTTGTTATCCCTGATTGGCTTCAGTGCCTGTCATCCCGGACTTGCTCCGGGATCCATGGACCGCGCGTGCAAAAACCCCGGCCTTGGTCCGGGGCCCGCTGTGACGACGCGATCGGCGCGGCTGATCCGCGCCTCGGACCGACGCCCCGGGCCGCGCTGGCAGGCCGTGTCCCCGGCTTGACGGCCGCGGCCGGCGCAACTGCCGCAGAATCGGCCGATGACCGAAATCCGTTCCCCCCTGCAGGGCCAGATCGTGAGCTGGCATGTATCGCCCGGCGACACCGTGCACGCCGGCGACCTGCTGGTGGTACTGGAAGCCATGAAGATGGAGCACGAGGTGCGCGCGACCGCCGCCGCCCGCATCCGTGAACTGCTCTTTTACGCCGGTGAAACCGTCGACGGTGGCGCCCCGTTGCTGTTGTGCGAACCGCTGGCGCATGCACACGCTGCGCCCCTGGCCCGGGACGCGGCACGCGATACGCCACCGCTGGCCCGGGACGCGGCACGGGATGCGCCACCGCTGGCCTGGGACGCGGCACGGGATGCGCCACTGCTGGCCCGCGACGCGACACGCGATACGCCACCGCTGGCCCGAGACGCGGCGCAGCACGCAGGGCAGACGGCGCCGGGCGCGGGCGCACCGATCCGCGCCGACCTGCAGAAGGTGCTGGACCGGCACGCCCTCACGCTCGACGCCAGCCGCCCCGGGCCGATGGCCAAGCGCCACGCGCTGGGCCTGCGCAGCGCGCGCGAGAACATCGCCGACCTGTGCGACGACGGCTCGTTCATCGAATACGGCGCGCTCGCGGTCGCGGCCCAGCGCAGCCGGCGCAGCCACGACGACCTGCTGCGCAACACGCCCGCCGACGGCATGGTCACCGGCATCGGCAGCGTCAACGGCATGTTGTTCGGGGCGCAGAAGTCCAAGGCGGTCGTCATGGCCTACGACGCCACGGTGCTGGCCGGCACCCAGGGCATGCGCAACCACCAGAAGACCGACCGCCTGCTTGGCATCGCGCTGCAGAACAAGCTGCCGGTGGTGTTGTTCGCCGAGGGCGGGGGCGGGCGCCCGGGCGACGTCGACAGCCCGTCGGTGGCCGGCCTGCACGGCCCGACCTGGGTCAGTTTTGGCCGGCTCAACGGCCAGGTGCCGCTGGTCGGTGTCGTGGCCGGGCGCTGTTTTGCCGGCAACGCGGCGCTGCTGGGATGCTGCGACGTGATCATCGCCACGCGCGACAGCAATATCGGCATGGGCGGCCCGGCGATGGTCGAAGGTGGTGGCCTGGGCGTGTTCAAGCCAGAGCAGATCGGGCCCAGCGGCGTGCAGCACGCCAATGGCGTGATCGACGTGCTGGTCGACGACGAAGCCGACGCGGTCAAGGCCGCGCGCCACTACCTGTCGTTCTTCCAGGGGCCGGCACGCGACTGGCTGGCGCCCGATGTGCTGGAGCTGCGCGACGTGGTGCCGGAGAACCGGCTGCGCGCCTACGACACGCGCGCGGCGATGGCCGGGCTGGTCGACCGGGGCAGCCTGCTGGAGCTGCGCACCGGTTTCGGCCAGGGCATCCATACCGCGCTGGCGCGGCTCGAGGGCCGCGCGATCGGCATCCTGGCCAACAACCCGCTGCATCTGGGCGGTGCGATCGATACCGACGCCGCCGACAAGGCGGCACGCTTCATGCAGCTGTGCAATGCGCACGGCCTGCCGCTGCTGAGCCTCGTCGACACGCCGGGCTTCATGGTCGGGCCGGAGATCGAGCAACAGGCCCAGGTGCGCCATGCCAGCCGCATGTTCATTGCCGCAGCGCATCTGCGCGTGCCGTACCTCAGCATCGTGCTGCGCAAGGGTTACGGCCTGGGCGCGATGGCCATGGCGGCCGGCAGCTTTCACGCGCCGATGCTCAACGCCGCCTGGCCGACCGGCGAGTTCGGCGGCATGGGGCTCGAGGGTTACGTTCGCCTGGGTTACCGCAAGGAACTCGAAGCACTGCCCGAGGGACCCGAGCGCGACGCCCTGTTCGAGCAACTGGTGCAGGCCAAGTACGACAAGGGCAGCGCCATCAACATGGCGGCGGCGCTGGAGATCGACGCCGTGATCGACCCGGCCGATACCCGGGCCTGGCTGGTGCGCGCGCTGGACGCGGCGGCGCATGCGCCGCTGGCGCCGCCGACGCTGGCCATCGACGCCTGGTAGGCGCGGGCCCTGCGGCCGCGCGCCAGCGCCAATGACCGGGCCGCGCACAGGGCCGGGCAGTCTGCCAAAATGGGCAACCTACCCAACGGAGCGCGCCATGCCCGGACTATTGCCACAAGTCGACCCGAACGGGTTGCTCGAATTCTCGGTCGTCTACACCGACCGCGCCCTCAACCACATGTCGCAGAGTTTCCAGGGCGTCATGCGCGACATCTCCGGCATCCTCAAGGAGGTCTACCACGCGCGCTCCGCCGTGCTGGTGCCGGGCAGCGGCACCTTCGGCATGGAGGCGGTGGCGCGCCAGTTCGCCACCGACAGACGCGTGCTGGTGATCCGCAACGGCTGGTTCAGCTACCGCTGGACCCAGATCTTCGACATGGGCAAGATACCGGCCGAGTCGATCGTGCTCAAGGCGCGTCGCGTCGGCGAGGGCCGGCACGCGCCGTTCGCGCCCGCGCCGATCGACGAGGTGGTGGCCAGCATCCTGGCGAACAAGCCCGACGTGGTGTTCGCGCCGCATGTGGAAACCTCGTCGGGAATGATCCTGCCCGACGCCTACCTGCGTGCCGTGGCCGACGCGGTGCATGCGGTCGGCGGGCTGTTCGTGCTGGACTGCATCGCCTCGGGTGCGATCTGGGTCGACATGGTGCAGTGCGGCATCGATCTGCTGGTGAGTGCGCCGCAAAAGGGCTGGAGCGGCTCGCCATGTTGCGCGATGGTGATGCTCAGCGAGTTGGCGCGCAGCCGTATCGACGCCACCACCAGCAGCAGTTTTGCGTGCGACCTGCGCAAATGGCTGCAGATCATGGAGGCCTACGAAGGTGGTGGCCATGCCTACCATGCCACCATGCCGACCGACGCGCTGACC
>JANMYG010000166.1:0-30812 GCA_031381865.1 Betaproteobacteria bacterium
GCTCGCGGGTGGCGCGCAGGAACTTGTTCATCGACTCGTTCATGTGAACGGGGATGCGGATCGTGCGCGACTGATCGGCGATGGCGCGGGTGATCGCCTGGCGAATCCACCACGTGGCGTAGGTCGAAAACTTGTAGCCACGGCGGTATTCAAACTTGTCCACGGCTTTCATCAGGCCGATGTTGCCTTCCTGGATCAAATCGAGGAACTGCAGGCCGCGGTTGGTGTACTTCTTGGCGATCGAGATCACCAGGCGCAGGTTGGCCTCGATCATCTCCTTCTTGGCGCTGCGTGACGACGATTCGCCTTCGTTCATGCGCTTGTTGATGTCCTTGAGCTGGTCCAGCGGCACCACCACGCGCGACTGCAGGTCGGTCAGCTTCTGCTGCAGGTCCTGCACCGGCGGGATGTTGCGGCCCATGATGGTGCTCCACGGCTTGCCGGCGCTGGCCTGCTTCTCGATCCACTTCTGGTTCAGCAGCTGGCTGGCGACCTTGTTGCCGTGTTTGTCGCGGCCACTGAAGTCGGCGATGAAATGCTCCTGCGGGTAGCCGCACTTGTCGACGATGATGCGGCGCAGCTCGCGCTCCTTCTTGCGGATGTCGTCGACCTGGGCGCGCACCATGTCGCACAGTTTCTCGATCGCCTTGGCGGTGAAGCGGATCGACATCAGCTGTTCGCTCAGCGCCCTCTGGGCCTTGACGTAGGCGGGTGTTCCGTAGCCTTCCTTGTCGTAGATCGTGTGCACTTTTTCGAACAGGTCGCGCAGCGTGTCGAAACGGGTCAGGGCTTCCTTCTTGAGCTCTTCGAGCTTCTTGGTCAGGGCCTTGGAGCCGCCCTTGCCGTCATCGTCGTCCTCGGCGTCGAACTCGTCGAAGTCCTCTTCGGCCACGTAGTCGTCGGCCTCGTTGGGATTGGAAAAACCATCCACCACAGTCGTGATGACGATCTTGCCCTCGCGGATTTCCTCGCCCAGGCGCAGGATTTCTGCGATGGTGGCGGGCGAGGCGGAGATCGCCTCCATCATCGCCATCAGGCCGCCTTCGATGCGCTTGGCGATCTCGATTTCGCCTTCGCGCGTGAGCAGTTCGACCGTGCCCATCTCGCGCATGTACATGCGCACCGGGTCCGTCGTGCGGCCGAATTCGCTGTCCACCGTGGACAACGCGGCTTCGGCTTCTTCTTCGGCTTCTTCCTCGGTGGCCGCGGTCGGCGCGGTGTTGTTCAGCAACAGCGTCTCGGCGTCCGGGGTCTGTTCGTAGACCGCCACGCCCATGTCGTTGAGCATGGAAATAACGACTTCCAGGGTTTCCGCGTCGACCAGCTTGTCGGGCAGGTGGTCGGAGATTTCGCCGTGCGTCAGGTAGCCGCGCGTCTTGCCGAGCTTGATCAGGGCCTTGAGCCGCTGCCGGCGCTTGGCCAGGTCTTCTTCGGAAAGGACGGTTTCGTCCAGCCCGAACTCCTTCATCAGCGCGCGTTCCTTGGCCTTGCTGATCTTCATGCGCAGCGGCTTGACCTTTTCGCCGTTCGACGGGGGCTCTTCCGCGAATTCGGCCACGATGTCCTGCAGGTCGTCGACGCTGTCAGGATTGATGCTTCCCTTGGGCTTGGGTCCGCGCTTGGCGCCGATGCGCACCGGAACTTCGGTCTTTGCGGCAGGCGCCTTGGGCGGGCGGCCCGGCTTTTTCTTCGCAGCAGGATCCACGGCGACGTGGCTTGGCGCGGGTTTCTTCAGGTCGGCGGCGTGGCCGGTGGATTTCTTGTCGGCTTTGGCGGGGTTGGGGGCGGAAGGCTTGGATAAGGGCACTGACGAGGCTTTCGATGCGGGCGTCCGCACGGTTTTGGATGCTGCCGTGGTACCCGCGGTCCTGGCTGGCGCCGGGGTGGCGCGCGTGCTGTGGGACTTGAGGGCAGCCTTGGCAACCGGTTTGGCTACTGCTTTGCCGACTGCCTTCGGCGCGGGTTTCGCCGTAGGGTGGGCGACCGGTCTGGAAACGGACTTGACAGGCGTCTTGGACTTTTGAGCGGGCATGTAAGGACCTCAGGACTTCAAAGGGACAGATTCAACCGGTGCCGTGGGAGCGGGCGCAGGTGGCTTGGCAGGGGGTGACCATCGGGCCGGCAAGATGTGTGGGCGAACATTTGGAGTGCAGTCCTTGCGGTGAGGCGGCCGGTCGTGAACGTCGTCATCGGTTGGCCTGGCCCGGAGGTGCTGCTGTCGCTCTTGCGCAATCAACTGTGGATTATACCTCGTGACCGACCGCGCATGGGGTCGGCCGGACCGCCATGCGCAGCGGCTCAGGGCTGTGGTTGTGCAGACGCTTCGAGTTCGCGCCGGCGGGCCTGCAACTCGCGGTAACGCTGCAAGGCCGTGGGGTCTGCCCTGGCCGCTTCGATCGCCTCGGTTTCCTGCACCTTGATGTGTTCGATCAGCATGCGCTTGAGCAGGTTGCGCAGTTCTTCGACCGTGTCCTGGTGGTCGTCTGCACCCGCCATGTCGGTGGCGGACATGAGCCGGATGGCGAACTCCTCCGACTCGTGCCCGCGCAGGCCTTCGCGCATGGCGCCCCAGGGCTGGGGCCCGTGATCGTGCATCTGGCGCTCCATCCACACAAACAGCGGTCCATGCGGCCCTGGGAGGTGGCACAACATGGCATGGTCTTCCGCCGAGAAAGCGTCCCAGCTCGCCATGTCGCCAAGCAGGATCCTGGCTGCATGGTCGGCCCGGCTGGCCGGCTTGACCCGCCCTGGAGCATGGCCGCCGTCGCCGGGCTCCGTCCCCCGGCGCTGGCCGGATGCATACCGGCGACCCGAGCTGCCGTAGCCCTTGCCGTGCCGGGTGGACTGCGCGCCGGCACGCGTATCGTGTGGCTGCCAGAGGTCGGTCAACTCGCGGTTGGCCAGTTGCACCAATGCGGAGATCTCCGACAACAACTGGCGCTTGAGCGCGCCATCGGGCAATTGGCTCCACAGCGGCCTGGCGTTGCTGGCCAGCCGGGCCCGGCCCTCGGCGCTGTTGAGGTCGCACCCGTCACGCGCGGAGTCCACCAGGAAACGGCTCAGCGGCACCGCCTCGCTGACGCAGCGCGCGAAGCCTTCCTTTCCAAAGGCGCGGATGTAGCTGTCGGGATCGTGCTCGGACGGCAGAAAGAGGAATTTCACGCTGCGCACATCCGTGGCGTAGGGCAGGGCGCCGTCGAGGGCCTTGCGCGCGGCGCGCCGTCCCGCCGCATCACCATCGAAGCTGAACACCACGGAGTCCGTGAAACGGAACAGCTTTTGCACGTGTTCCGGTGTGCACGCGGTACCCAGGGTTGCCACTGCGTTGGGGAAACCGAGCTGCGCCAGCGCCACCACGTCCATATAACCTTCGGTCACCAGCACGTAACCCTGTTCGCGCAATGCTGTGCGGGCCTCGAACAGGCCGTACAGTTCGCGCCCCTTGCTGAATACCGGCGTCTCGGGCGAGTTCAGGTACTTGGGCTTTTCGTCGCCCAGCACGCGCCCGCCAAAACCGATGCATTCGCCCTTGACGTTGCGGATCGGAAACATGATGCGGTCGCGGAACCGGTCGTAGCGCTTTTCCTCGCCGCCGTCCTCGTCCTGGCTTTGAATCACCAGACCGCATTCCACCAGCAGCGGGTCATCGTATTGGGCGAACACGCTGGCCAGGTTGCGCCAGCCCTGCGGGGCATAACCCAGCCCGAACTGGCGCGCGATGTCGCCGCTGAGTCCGCGCCCTTTCAGGTAGTCAATGGCATGCGGCGAATCCTTGAGCTGCCGGCGATAGGCTTCACCGGCCTTTTCGAGCACGTCGCTCAGGGTGTCCTGTTTTTGCCGCTGCTCGGCGGCGCGCGCGCGGTCCTGCGGCGAGGACTCCTCTTCGGGCACCTGCATGCCGTATTGCTGGGCGAGGTCCTTGACCGCCTCGACGAAGCTCATGCCGGCGTGGTCCATCAGGAAACCGATGGCGTTGCCATTCTTGCCGCATCCGAAGCAGTGGTAGAACTGCTTGCTGGGGCTGACCGTGAACGAAGGCGACTTCTCGGCGTGGAACGGGCACAGCCCCATGAAGTTCGCGCCGCCCTTCTTCAGCTGCACGTACCGCCCGACGATGTCGACCACGTCGGCCCGCGCGACAAGTTCCTGGATGAATGACTGGGGTATTGTCACGGCCGTTATTTTGTCTGGAGACGCGGACAACCGTGCGTCGGAACTAGTGCCGGCAGCTACCGCGCAACCAAGCCAGCTCCGCGGCCAATGCGCGACCGCCCTTGATGGATCGCGCCGCCCGGCTTCGCTCCGAGCGGCTGGCCGCATCGGGGCATCAGTCGCCCATCACCAAACCTTCGCGCCGCGGATCCGCGCCGCCGTACCAGACCATTGCGCCATGCGCCTGCCCGCGCGTGATGGCCTGCAGTCCGCTGGTCATGTTGACCTCGCGCACTTCGTGGCCACGCGCCTTGAGGGCTTCCACGGTAGCTACTGGGAAGCGTTTTTCCTCGAGCTGGGTCGGGCCGTTGAGCGAAGCGAAATTGGGCAGGTTGATCGCTTGTTGCGGCAGCAGACCCCAGTTCAGCACGCCGTACAGCGTTTTGGCGGTGTAGTGGATGATCAGCGCGCCGCCCGGGCTGCCGCCGCTCATGACCAGGGCGCCGGAGGCCTTGTCGAACACCAGGGTGGGCGCCATCGACGAGCGCGGCCGCTTGCCCGCCTGCACCCGATTGGCGATCGGGGCGCCGGCGGCGTCGGTCGGCGCGAAACTGAAATCGGTGAGCTCGTTGTTGAGCAGGAAGCCGCGCACCATCTGGCGCGCACCGAAACCATCCTCGATGGTCGTGGTCATGGCAACCGCATTGCCCTGGCTGTCGACGATGGAAATATGCGAGGTGCCGTATTCCACTTGTTCCGGCATCGGCGCAAACGAAGTCCTGGTGCCCGCGGGGGTGCCCGGTTTCGCCGTCTTGATGCTTGGTGCGCCTGGCGCCTGGCCAATCAACTTGGCGCGTTCTGCCAAATAGGCCGGATCCAGCAGGCTCATCCAGTTGCCTGCCGGCGGTTGAACGAAGGCCGGGTCGCCCAGGTACTGCGCACGGTCGGCAAACGCGAGCCTGGACGCGTCGGTGTACAGGTGCAGCCAGTCCGCCGACGGCAATCCGTCTTGCAGCGGCAAGGCGGCCGCGTTGGTATTGCTCAGGATGCCCAGGATCTGGCCGACCGCAATCGCGCCCGAACTCGGGGGCGGGAATCCGCAGATCCGGAAGTCATGTGCATTGGCCCGGTAGTCACTGCAGATGGGTGCGCGCTGGACAGCCTGGTAACCGGCCAGGTCGGCCAGGCTGAGTTTGCCGGGATTGGATGGGTGGCTCCGCACTTTGTCCACCATGGCCTGGGCGACGTCTCCTTCGAGCAGCGCCTTCGACCCACCTCTTGCGATCTGGCGCAATACCTCCGCCAGGTCGGGGTTGCGCAGCGTCGCTCCGACCGGGTGCGGCGATCCGTCGGCCCGGTAGAAATAGGCTGCGGCGACCGGATCCTTCTTCAGGTGGACTTCGGTCGCGAGCAGGCTGTTGAGCCGCGCGCTGACCTTGAAGCCACCGTCAGCCAGCGTGATGGCCGGCTCGAACAACTTCGCCCAGGCCAGCTTGCCATGTTGCCTGTGCGCCATTTCGAGCATGCGCACGGTCCCGGGCACACCTACAGAGCGCCCGCCGACCACCGCGTCGTAGAACGGCATCGGTTTGCCGTCGGCGCCGATGAACAGCTTTTCGTCCGCGGCGGCGGGGGCGGTTTCCCGCCCGTCGAACGCCTGCACCTCCCGTCCGTTGAAATGCAGCATGAATGCACCGCCGCCGATGCCGCTGGACTGGGGTTCGACCAGCCCGAGCACCATCTGCACCGCGATGGCCGCGTCGATCGCACTGCCGCCCGCCTTCAGAACCTGGTACCCGGCATCCGTCGCCAGCGGATTGGCCGCCGCCACCGCGAATTTGCTGGTGGCCCAGCCGGGCTTTTCGCTGTAGCCGGATGCGCCTTCGGGCTGGCTGGGCACCGTGTAGCTGAAGTCGCGTTGGGTCGATGCGCAACTGGCCAACAGGCAGGCCAACGCAACACAGCTCAATGAAAGGGTCAGGCGAAGTTTCATGGTGATTCCAATCGTGTGCGACGTTCGTTTGACCGGTGTGTGGGTCGATTCCTCGACCGCCGGCCTACATGCCCGATGTTTCATATCCGTACACCGGAAGATCAAATGGCATGAGCGGCGCACTGCGCCGGCGCACCAACCGGCGCAATGCCGGCCGGTCAGCGGGGCGCCAGCCGTATCGCGCCATCGAGCCGGATCACTTCACCGTTGAGCATGTCGTTCTCGATGATGTGTTTGGCCAGCTTGGCGTAGTCTTCGGGCGTGCCCAGCCTGGACGGGAACGGGACACTGGCAGCCAGTGACGCCTGCACTTCTTTCGGCATGCCGAACATCATCGGCGTGCCGAAGATGCCGGGCGCGATGGTCATGTTCCGAATCCCGTTGCGTGAGAGGTCCCGCGCGATCGGCAAAGTCATGCCGACGATGCCGCCCTTGGACGCGCTGTAGGCGGCCTGGCCGATCTGGCCATCGTAGGCCGCGACCGATGCGGTGGAGATCAAAACGCCACGCTCACCCGTGGTTTCGGGTTCGTTCGTGCACATGGCGTCCGCAGCCAGGCGGATCATGTTGAAGCTGCCCACCAGGTTCACCATGACCGTCTTGCTGAAAACGCCCAGGTTGTGCGCGCCGTTCTTGCCGACCGTCTTTTCCGCCGGGGCAATGCCGGCGCAATTGACCAGCCCCATCAGCTTGCCCATGGCGGTCGCCTTGGCCACCACCGCCAGGCCGTCGGCTTCCTGCGACACGTCGCATTTGACGAACGCGCCAGCGATTTCCTTGGCGATGGCCTCGCCTTTTTCGACCTGCATGTCCGCAATGACGACGATGCCGCCGTTGGCCGCGAGCATGCGCGCGGTGCCTTCACCCAGGCCCGATGCGCCGCCGGTAACGATAAATACCTTGCCCTTGATGTCCATGATTTCAATTCCTGTCTTGACTGTTGGTGATCGTCTGGCCGACGTCCGCGCCAATTATGGCCCACCTGTAGTGGGTGACGAATCGATGCTGGTATACTCGCGGCTCTCGAACATCCTTAGGCGCGTAGCTCAGCTGGTTAGAGCACCACCTTGACATGGTGGGGGTCGTTGGTTCGAGTCCAATCGCGCCTACCAAGGATCACAATGCTGGACGGCATCTTCGGATGCCGTTTTCATTAGCGGATGGGTCGGTTGCCGGACCCGCCATGCCGGTCGCAGCGCAGGTTGAAGTTTGGCGGTTGATCCACTCGACGCGCGTGGCCATCGTTCGCCACCTGGATGCCGCGTTCAGGGTGAACGTCGGGGTGTTGCCGACCCGCCCTGCCTAGAATGTGTTGCGCTGCAGTCCAACCAAACCGGCGGCAGTCTGGTGCAAAGGAAACCCGCAATGAACAGCACGAATCCCGAGGGCCCGCGCAAGGCCCAAAGGGTGATCAAGAAATACCCCAACCGGCGCCTGTACGACACCGACTCGTCGACCTACATCACGCTGTCCGAAGTCAGGCAACTGGTGATGGATTGCGAACAGTTCGTCGTGCTGGACGCGAAGACCGGCGAAGACCTCACGCGCACGATCCTGCTGCAGATCATCCTCGAGCAAGAGGCCAATGGCTCGCCGATGTTCACGGCGCCGGTGTTGTCCAACATGATCCGCTTCTATGGCCACACGATGCAGGGATTCATGGGCGGTTACCTCGAAAAGAACATGCAGACCTTGATGGATTTGCAGGCCAGGCTGGGCGAACAATCCAAGGCGCTGACGCCCGAGTTGTGGACGCAATTCATGAACATGCAGTCGCCGCTGCTGCAGGGCGCGATGGGGACCAGCCTCGAGCAGTCCAAGGCACTGCTGACCCAGTTTCAGGAGCAGCTGCAAAAACAAACCGAACAGGTGCTGGGTACGTTCGGCATCAAACGCTGAGCGGCATGCCTGGCTGCGACATCACGACATTTCGGACAGTCCTGTCTTGCCGGCAAATCGGGTCGTACCTATTGGTTTTCCCCAAATTGATGACAAGTCAATGTCCGTTCGCCCTTCGACAGGCTCAGGGCGAACGGTGTCTTGAATATCGAAAACCTCAATAATATAAAAGTGACAGAAGTTCTCAACACTATCAACAAGGCCCCGAGGGTGGGCTTCATCAGTCTCGGCTGTCCCAAAGCCCTGACCGATTCCGAATCGATCCTGACCCGACTCAGCGCCGAGGGCTACGAAACCTCGAAAACCCTCGTTGGCGCCGATCTGGTGATCGTCAATACCTGCGGCTTCATCGACGACGCGGTCAAGGAGAGCCTGGATTCGATCGGCGAGGCGCTGGCGGAAAACGGCCGGGTGATCGTGACCGGATGCCTGGGCGCCAAGTCGGGGCCGGATGGCGGCAACCTGGTGCGCAACGTGCATCCCAAAGTGCTCGCCGTGACCGGTCCGCACGCGACCCAGGAAGTGATGGATGCGGTGCACGCCAACCTGCCCAGGCCGCACGACCCTTTCACCGATCTGGTGCCCAATTCCTTTGGTATCGCAGGCATCAAGCTGACGCCCCGCCATTACGCCTACCTGAAAATCAGCGAAGGCTGCAACCACCGTTGCACTTTCTGCATCATCCCGTCCATGCGAGGGGACCTGGTGTCACGGCCGATCGGCGAGGTGCTGAACGATGCGCGTGCATTGTTCGAAGGTGGCGTCCGCGAGCTGCTGGTGATCAGCCAGGACACCTCTGCCTACGGCGTGGATGTCAAGTACCGCACCGGGTTCTGGGACGGCAAGCCGGTCAAGACGCGCATGCTGGAGCTGGTGCAGGCGCTCGGTGAACTGGCCGATCCCTACGGTGCCTGGGTGAGGCTGCATTACGTGTATCCCTACCCGAGTGTGGATGACGTGATTCCGCTCATGGCCACGGGGCACGTGCTTCCTTACCTGGACGTCCCTTTGCAGCACAGCCACCCGGATGTGCTCAAGCGCATGAAGCGCCCGGCCAGCGGCGAGAAGAACCTCGAGCGCATTCTGAGATGGCGCGAGCAATGCCCGCAAATCGTCGTGCGCAGCACGTTCATTGCCGGATTCCCGGGGGAAACTGAAGCGGAGTTTTCACATCTGCTGGATTTCATGCACGAGGCGCAAATCGACCGCGCGGGCTGTTTTGCTTACAGCGCGGTGGAGGGCGCGGTGGCCAATCAGATCCCCGGCATGTTGCCGATCGAGCTGCGTCAGGAGCGGCGCGCGCGCTTCATGGCGGTGGCCGAGCAGGTATCGGCGGACAAGCTGCGCAAGCGTATCGGCGCGACGATGCAGGTGTTGGTGGACGCGGCGCCCGGGCTGGGGCGGCGTGGCGGGGTCGGCCGCAGTTATGCTGATGCGCCCGAGATCGACGGCCAGGTACAACTGCTGCCGCCCGAGAAGATCAGCAAGACGCTCAAGGTGGGTGAGTTCACGCGCGCACGTGTCGTCGGGACGCAGGGCCACGACCTCGTCGCGTTGCCTGTCTGACCGGAAAATGGTCAAAAAAAAGCCGCTGCATCCGCAGCGGCATGTCACAACAATAATTGAAATGGTGCCCAGGAAGGGACTCGAACCCCCACGATGTTACTCGCTAGTACCTGAAACTAGTGCGTCTACCAATTCCGCCACCTGGGCATCTCAGGAAAGAGAGCGATTGTATCAAGAATATTAGTCCGACCAGCGGCTTGCTGGATGAAGTTGAGGGCACCATCAACGGCCACCGCGATGGCCATGGTTTCGTGTCACGTGATGATGGCGAGTCAGACATCTACCTGCCGCCCAATGAAATGCGCGCCGTGTTGCACAAGGACCGGGTCAAGGTGCGCATCGTGCGCAGTGACCGCAAGGGACGGCCGGAAGGTCGCGTGGTCGAGATCGTGGAGCGGCCCAAGCTGCCGATCATCGGCCGCCTGCTGCAGGAGGGCGGTGTATGGCTGGTCGCGCCCGAAGACAAGCGCTATGGCCAGGACGTGCTGATCCCCAAGGGGGCAACCGGTACGGCCAAGACCGGCCAGGTGGTGGTGGTCGAACTGGTCGAGCCACCGGCCCTGTATGGGCAACCGGTGGGCCGGGTCAAGGAGGTGTTGGGCGAAATCGACGACCCCGGCATGGAAATCGAGATCGCGGTGCGCAAGTACAGCGTGCCGCATGAGTTCTCGGACGCGTGTATTGCGCTCGCCCGTACCTTGCCCGACAAGGTCCGTCCACAGGACAAGAAACACCGTGTGGACCTGACCGATGTGGCGCTGGTCACCATCGACGGCGAAGACGCGCGCGATTTTGACGATGCGGTGTATTGCGAGCCCGCAACGATCGGCCGCGGCAAGTCGGCCTCCAAGGGGTGGCGCCTGCTGGTGGCCATCGCCGATGTCAGCCACTATGTTGAAACCGGCTCCGCGATCGATGTCGACGCCTATGACCGCGCCACCAGCGTGTACTTCCCGCGCCGAGTCATCCCAATGCTGCCGGAAAAGTTGTCGAACGGCCTGTGCTCGCTCAACCCCGAGGTAGAGCGGCTTTGCATGGTGTGCGACATGCTGGTGGCCGCTGACGGCGAGGTCAGCGCCTACCAGTTCTACCCGGCCGTGATGTGGAGCCATGCGCGTTTCACCTACACCGAGGTGGCTGCGATCCTTGCCAATACCAAAGGGCCAGAGGCTCTCAAGCGCAAGGACCGCGTGGCGGACCTGCTCAACCTGCACGACGTGTATCGCGCCTTGCAGTTGGCACGCGGGCGGCGCGGCGCGGTCGACTTCGAAACCGTGGAGACGCAGATTGTCTGCGACGAGGGCGGACGGATCGAGAAGATTGTTCCGCGGACGCGCAACGATGCGCACAAGGTGATCGAGGAGGCGATGCTGGCAGCCAATGTATGCAGCGCCGACTATATTTTGCAGAGCAAGCATCCGGGGTTGTACCGCGTGCATGAGGGCCCGACCGCCGAGAAGAAGGAGATCCTCAGCAGTTACCTCAAGGCGACCGGCGTGGGGCTGGGTATCAGCGACAACCCGAAGCCGGCCGAGTTCCAGGCCATCGCAGTTGCGACGCGTGACCGTCCCGATGCGCTACAGATCCATTCCATGTTGCTGCGTTCGATGCAGCAGGCGATCTATACGCCGACCAACAGTGGCCATTTCGGCCTGGCCTTCGACGCTTACACCCATTTCACCAGCCCGATCCGGCGTTATCCGGATTTGCTGGTGCACAGGGTGATCAAGGCCATCCTCGCCAAGGCCAAGTACCAATTGCCGGAATTGCCCGCGCCGGGTGAGGCACATGCCAAGTTGTCGCGCCGGCTGGAAAAAGGCCTGGCGTCGCGGGTCGCCGCGCCGGGCGAGAAACTGCGCAAGCCAAGCGTCGAAAACCTGGCCTGGCAAGCCGCCGGACTGCATTGCAGCGCCAACGAGCGCCGCGCGGACGAGGCCAGCCGCGATGTGGAGGCCTGGCTCAAATGCAAGTACATGCGCGAGCACCTGGGCGAGGAGTACGGCGGCGTGGTGACTGCGGCAACCAGCTTCGGGATCTTTGTCACGCTCGACGCCATGTATGTCGAAGGGCTGGTGCATATCACGGAACTCGGCGGGGAATATTTTCGCTTCGACGAGGCGCGCCAGGAACTGCGTGGCGAGCGCACCGGGATGCGCTACGCCATCGGGACCCGGGTCCGGGTGCAGGTCAGCCGCGTCGATCTGGATGGACGCAGGATCGATTTCCGTCTGGTACGCGAAGGCGACGAGTTGCTGGCGCGCGCCGGCAAGGACAAAGGGGTCACCCATGACGTGGCCCCGCGCGCGCCGCGCGACGAACTGGCCCTGGATGTCGCGCCGCAGAGAAAATCCAGGAAGATATCGGAACCGATGGGCCGCAACCGCAAGGGGGTTGGTCGCGAGAGCAAGGCGCCGACAAGCAAGCCCGCGGCCAGCAAACGCGGTCACAAGTCGCGGCGCTAGGCGCCGCTACAGGCAACGCGGGCCGCGCCCGATCCACTGTTTTCAGGAGTCGAATTGCCATGTCATCAGTTTCTCGCGTCGCTTTGGTAACGGGCGCCGGCACCGGCGTTGGCAAGGCGGCCGCCCTGGCCCTGCTCAAGGATGGGTACCACGTCGCGCTGGCGGGCCGGCGCAGCGCGCCGTTGCACGATGTCATCGCGCTCAGTGGCGCCGGCGCGCGCGCGCGCGCGATTCCAACCGATGTCGCCGATCCGGACGCCGTACGCGCGCTGTTTGAAGACACCGTTGGCGCGTTCGGGCGGCTCGACGTCGTGTTCAACAACGCAGGTGTGAACGCGCCGGGCATCCCGCTAGAGGATCTGACGCTGGAGCAATGGCGCAATGTCGTGGACATCAACCTGAGCGGCATGTTCCTGTGTATACAGCAGGCGTTTCGGGTCATGAAGGCGCAGTCGCCCAGAGGCGGACGCATCATCAACAATGGCTCGATCTCGGCCCACGCGCCGCGCCCGAACTCGATTGCCTACACGGCTACCAAGCATGCGGTAACGGGCCTGACCAAGTCGGCGTCGCTGGACGGCCGCAAATACGACATTGCCGTGGGCCAGATCGACATCGGCAACGCGGCCACCGAAATGGCGCAACGCATGGCCACCGGCGTCATGCAGGCGAACGGTGAGATTGCGATCGAGCCGCTGATGGACGTCGATATCGTCGGGCAGTCGGTGTTGTACATGGCCAACCTGCCGCTGCACGCGAACGTGATGTTCCACACCGTCATGGCCACCAAGATGCCGTTTGCCGGTCGCGGCTGAGGGTCGCTCAGCGTTGTGGCTGGCCCGCGTGCAGCGGCCGGAACGCGGCGGCCAATGCGCTGGCGGTCAGCGCCGTGCCCGCAGGCCAGTTGTCGGCGCACAGACCGTGTACATAGACCGCGCTGCACGCCGCCGCGAATTCCGCCAGCCCATGGGCCAGTGCCGCGCCGAGAGCACCGGCCAGCACGTCGCCGGTGCCTGCACTGGCCAGCAGGTGGTTGCCGGTGGGGTTGATACAGGGGCTTTGCCCTGGTGAAGCAATCACGGTCCCGGACCCCTTGAGCACGACGGTGCATCCATAGTGCTGCGCGATCCGGCGCGCCGCCGCCAGTCGATCGCCTTGTACCTCGGCCGTAGTGGTTCCCAGCAGTCGCGCGGCTTCGAGCGGGTGGGGCGTCAGTATGGTGCGCCAATGCCGCGCCGATCGCGCGCGCAACTGGGCCTTCAACTGGTTGTCGACGGCGATCGCATTGAGTGCGTCGGCGTCCAGCACCAGGCCGCCTGCGCTCGACAATATGGCCGGCAACACGGCGCGAACGGCGTCGCCGCCGCCACAACCGCAGACCACAGCACTGTGTTTCATGTCCAACTGGTCGACACGACGCACCATCAGTTCGGGTTGCGCCCAGTCGACCGCGATCGCCGCGTCCTCCAGCGGCGCCATGAACACCCGTCCCGCGCCGCAGTGCAGCGCGGCCGCCGCGGCGAGCAGCGCCGCGCCCACCATGCCGGGCGCGCCACCGACGACGGCAACGTCGCCGAAACTGCCCTTGTGCGAGGCGTGCGGCGGGGCCTGAAAGGCAGGCGCGCCCATGAGCGAAGCGCAGGGTGTCGCGACGCCATGCAGGGCGTCGGCCATCAGGTCCACTTGCAGTTCGTCCAGCCACACCTGCGCGCTGGCGTCGCGGCCGAAGGCGGTGAACAGGCCTGGCTTGAGCGTCAACAGGCACAGTGTGGCCGAGGCCCGGACGCAGGTCGGCCCCGCGTGGCCGGTGTCCGCGCTCAGGCCGGTGGGTATGTCCACCGCCAGGATCGGCGCGCCGCCGTCGTTCATGTGGTTGATCCACCGCGCCATCCGGCCGTCGGGCGCGCGGGTCGCGCCGATGCCCAGCAACGCGTCTAGTGCCAGGTCGAATTGGTCGGGTGGTTGCGCCGCGAAGTCCACGCCAGCGTCAACGGCACGGCGCCAGGATGCGAGCGCGTCTGGGGGGGCGGTTTCCGGAGTACCGAGCCATGTCACAACCACCTGTTTGCCGCGGGCGTGCAAGTGCGCGGCGGCCTCAAGCCCGTCGCCACCGTTGTTGCCCGGGCCGGCCGCAATCCAGACCCGGCGCGCGTGCGGCGCCAGTGCCAGTGCGAGTTTCGCCGTCGCCAGCCCGGCCCGCTGCATCAGGGTGTGGGCTGGAAGGTGTTGCGCCGCAAGCTGCTCGATACGCCGCGTGGTTTCGATGTCGAACAGATGCCAGGCGGCCTGTGGATCAATTTTTCGCATGCTCGTGGCCAACTGAAAACGCCCGGTTCAAAATTCGAAGGTTTCGCCTTCACGTGCCAGCCGGATCTCCGGGTCACCCGGTTGTGATGGGCTGGCCAGCAGTTCGTCGCCGAAGGCCAGTTCGAGCGCGTCGTCGCTGCGGGTCGGCTCGTGGTGCGTGCAGAACAGCACCCGGGCCCGCGCCTGCCGGGCATAGTCGAAGCTCGACCTGAAGCTTCCGTGGCCCCATCCCTGCTTGGCCGAATATTCCTTGACCGTGTACGAACTGTCCGCGATCAGCACGTCGACACCACGCATCGCTTCGGCGATGGCATCGGCCTTCTCGTCAACGAACTGCTGGTACTCGGCATGCTCTTCATCCGCGGCGGAATAAATGTTGTACGGGGGCTCGTGGTCCCCGGTGAAGAAGACCGACTTGCCCGCGCTTTCGATGCGGTAACCAAAGTTGATGACCGGGTGGTTGAGCAGGAACGGAGTCACCGTCGCCGTGCCGATCCCGAACGCCTGTCCAGGGGTGACCGTGACATATTCCATCCGCGCCTTCAGTTCGGCCTCGCGCACCGGAAAGTAGCTGTATTGCAGCTGCACCGACATCACCTGTTCGATCCCGTTGCCGGAGACCGGGTCGAACGCACCGTGTAGCCGCAGCACGTTGCCGGGGATGAAATTGGGCACGAAAAAAGGCAGGCCCTGAATGTGGTCCCAATGCGAGTGGGTGATCAGCACATTGGCGGTCAGCGGCAGCTGGTTCAAAAGGGTCTGCGACAGCGGGAAGATTCCGGTTCCGGCGTCGATGATGATCAGTTCGTCCGCGTCAGTCCGGATTTCGATGCAGGTCGTGTTGCCGCCATAACGAACCGTCGTGGGCCCGGGCGAAGCGATCGAGCCGCGAACTCCCCAAAATCGGATTTTCATGCAGTGCCTTCAAATCCTTGAGGACAGCTGCGCTTCCTCAAACAACGGCGCGAGATCACCGAGCGACGATATTACCTCGTCCGGCGAGCCGCCAAAAATGATCGGCAACGAAGGGCGGCGGCTCAGAAAAAATCGGTTCCCGCAGCAGCCCACCTTGCACAGGCGGGCGGTCAACCGCGGTGGCAACTTCCCGGGCCGGCCGGTCGACCGTCACTTGCGGATCGCCGCTCGGGAGGGGGAGTTGGCCCGCGATTGCGCACGCCACCAGGCGGGCCGTCGACTTCAGGGTCCGCGACGGTCGAGGTCAAATCCCCGCATGTCGATTTCGGGCTGGTGGCCGAGTACGAGGTCTGCCATGGCGCGCGCGGATCCGCACGACAGGGCCCAGCCGCTGGATCCGTGTCCAAGGTTGAGCCACAGCCCCGCAATGCCGCTGGGGCCGATGATCGGAGGGCGGTCGGGCAGCATCGGGCGCGCGCCTTTCCACTCCTGGACTCCGTTGGCGCGGCTTGCCGCCCCCGGGAACCAGTCATGCAGCACCTTGTACAGGGTCCGGATCGAGGCCTGGCGTTTCTTGCCGGGCGGGCCACCCAGTTCGGCGCTGCCGGCAATACGCACCCGTTGTCCGATGCGCGCAATCGCGACCTTGTAGTGTTCGTCCATCACCGCGCTGCGCGGCGCGTTGAGCGGTTCGCCGATTGCGGCACTGAGGGAGTAGCCGTAGACCGCCGCGATCGGGATCTTCAATCCCAAGGGTTTCAGCAACGGTGTTGCGTCGACGCCGGCACATAGAACGACTGCGTCGAAGGGGCGTGCCGTGGTTTCACCACGGACGCGAACCGCGAGGGCGCCGGCGCTCTCCACAGACTGGACATCGGTGTTGAACTCGAAACGCACGCCGGCCCGTTGCGACTCGTTCTTGAGCATCAACGCGAATTGGCGGCAGTTTCCGACTTCGTCGCCGGCAATCTGGATCGCCCCGGCAAAGGCGGTATCGGGGTTGAGTGCCGGCTCGACCATTCGGGCCTGGGCCGGCTCGAGCAGCTGAAAGGCCACGCCGGCGTCGCGCAGCACCTGCAGGCCTGGTTGGGCGAGCGCGCGATCACGCTCATGGCGCCACAACACCATGTAGCCCTCGCTGCGGTCGTAATCCAGGCCCAGATGCGCCCGGATCGCATGCAGGCGGGTGCGACTGTAGAACGCCAACCGCTGCAATTGCGCCCGGTTTGCCTGGTAGACATCGAGCCGGCAGGCGCGGTACCACTTCCATGCCCAAGCGAGTTCTGCCATCGACAGCGGCATGCCAAGCCGCACGCTGGCGTGCCGGCGCAGCAACTGGCGCAGGACCTTGCCAGGCATGCCGGGTGCCGCCCAGGGCGTCACGTATCCGGGCGCAACGATGCCGGCATTGGCGAAGCTGCCTTCCTCGGCGGCTGCGCCGCGTCGCTCGAACACTGTCACCTCGTGGCCGTCACGACCCAGTTCATAGGCCGTGGTCACGCCGATGATGCCGGCGCCGATGACTGCAATTTTCATGAATCCCTTGATTGTCGATTGCCCGGCGTACTGATCTGTCTCACGACTATTCGCCGGCCGGCGCAGGCGAAGCCGGCGTCTGGCAGCCGCTCCGGTCGCAGCCCCGCATCGGGCGCTCCGTGGTCGCGCATTTCACCATGCCGACTGGTTGGCCCCGACCGGACCGGCGCAGTGCGGGCCTTCGCTTCGTGCGCATCTGATCCGCTCGTCGTTGGCCCATGCCGGCCTGGGCTTGGCTCCGGCCTGACGGGCGCGCGGCAGAGGAGAAAGCCACCGAGGGCCGGGTCATGCTGTGTTATAGTCCTCGGGTTTCGCTGGGCGGGCTTGCGCCGCTTGGTTGCAAACAAATCGCAAACCGGACCCATCAAGGTGTTAGCGCTGGTGCGACGAATCCCTGCCAGGCAGGGATCTCAGCACAGGCTGCGAATAGCGGACCGGATTTTAGACCCAACCTTTGGAGTTAAACATGTCAGTATCCATGCGTGAAATGCTGGAAGCCGGGGTCCATTTCGGACACCAGACCCGCTTCTGGAACCCCAAGATGGCGCCGTATATCTTCGGCCATCGCAACAAGATCCACATAATCAACCTGGAAAAGTCGTTGCCGATGTTCCAGGAAGCGGCGAAATTCGTGCGCCAGTTGACCGCCCGGCGCGGCACGGTTTTGATGGTGGGCACCAAGCGCCAGGCGCGCGACACGGTGGCGGCGGAGGCGCAGCGCGCCGGCGTGCCGTATGTGGACCAGCGCTGGCTCGGTGGCATGTTGACGAACTTCAAGACCGTCAAGACGTCGATCAAGCGTCTGAAGGAGATGAAGGTCCAGCAAGAGGCCGGCCTGGACAGCATGAGCAAGAAGGAGCAACTCATGTTCGCCCGGGAATTGCAGAAGCTGGAAAAGGACATCGGGGGCATCCAGGATATGGCGGCCTTGCCGGACGCCATTTTCGTGATCGATGTCGGTTACCACAAGATCGCGGTTGCGGAAGCAAAGAAACTGGGGATTCCGCTGATCGGTGTCGTGGACTCCAACCATTCACCCGAGGGAATCGACTATGTCATTCCGGGCAATGACGACTCGTCCAAGGCCGTCACGCTGTATGCGCGCGGCATTGCCGACGCGGTGCTCGAAGGCCGGGCCAACGCTGTGGATGACGTCGTCAAGGCGGTTTCCAGTGAAACTACCGACGAATTCGTTGAAGTGGACGAGGCATCGGCCTGAAATTTGCCGCGCCGCAAAGAAGTGGGGCATTGATGCCCCTTTTTTTTAGCCCCATATGGAATTTTGTTGAATCAAGTACGGAGAGAAGAGATGGCAGTAATTAGTGCGAGCATGGTTGCGGAACTGCGCGGCAAGACCGATGCCCCAATGATGGAGTGCAAGCGCGCCTTGACTGAAGCCGAGGGAGACATGGCCAAGGCCGAGGAGTTGCTGCGCGTCAAACTCGGCACCAAGGCCGGCAAGGCCGCCGGCCGGGTGACTGCGGAAGGTGTCGTTGCCAACCACCGCGAGGGCGACATTGGAGCGCTGATCGAGGTCAACTGCGAGACCGACTTCGTGACCAAGAATGACAGTTTCCTGGCACTCGCCAATGCGGCGGCGCTGCTGGTCAGCAAGCACGATCCAGCCGATATTGCCGCGCTCGGGGCGCTGCCGTACACACAGGACGGTTTTGGGCCGACGCTCGAGGACGTGCGCAAGGGGTTGATTGGAAAGATCGGCGAGAACATGAGTTTTCGTCGCTTCAAGCGCTTTTCTTCGGGCGCCAAGCTGGCGTCCTATTTGCACGGTACCCGCATCGGCGTGGTGGTTGAGTACCAAGGTGACGAGGTTGCCGCCAAGGACGTGGCGATGCACGTGGCTGCGATGAAGCCGGTGGCGCTGTCGAGCGCGGACGTGCCGTCCGAACTGGTGGCACGCGAGCGCTCGGTCGCGGCGGCGAAGGCGGCCGAGGACGCGGCCACCGCGGTCGCCGCCGGCAAGCCGGTGCAATCTGCGGAAATCGTGGCCAAGCGCATCGAAGGCGGGGTGCAGAAGTACCTCAAGGAAGTCTCCTTGTTCGACCAGTCATTTGTCAAGAACGACAAGCAGACGGTCGCGCAGATGCTCAAGGCAGCGAACACCACCGTCAAGGCATTCACCTTGTACGTCGTTGGTGAAGGCATCGAGAAGAAGGTCGACGATTTCGCCGCCGAGGTCGCAGCCCAGGTTGCGTCCGCGAAGCATTCCACCTGACGGCAGCCCCGGCCAGGCGCCTATGCGCCTGGCTTGGCTCACGTGTTGAATACCGACCGCACACCAGGAGTTGTCCATGGCCGACGCAAGACCTGTTCACAAGCGCATTTTGCTCAAATTGTCGGGTGAGGCCTTGATGGGTGATGACCAGTTTGGCATCAACCGCGACACCATCGTGCGCATGGTCGACGAGGTGGCGGAGGTTATCCGTCTCGGGGTCGAGGTCGCGATCGTGATTGGAGGCGGCAACATCTTTCGGGGGGTGGCAGGCGGTTCGGCTGGCATGGATCGCGCCACCGCCGACTACATGGGCATGCTGGCGACCGTGATGAACGCGCTGGCATTGGGCGACACGATGAACAAGGCCGGATTGACGGCCAGGGTCATGTCGGCGATCTCGATCGACAAGGTCGTCGAGCCCTACGTCCGGCCCAAGGCGCTGCAGTATCTGGAGGAGGGCAAGGTCGTCATTTTCGCGGCCGGCACCGGTAATCCGTTCTTCACAACCGACACTGCAGCCGCGCTGCGCGGGGCCGAGATCAATGCCGAGGTCGTGCTCAAGGCAACCAAGGTGGACGGGGTCTACAGCGCAGATCCCAAAAAGGATCGCCTCGCCACCCGCTACAGCAGAATTTCCTTCGACGAGGCCATGGCAAAGAACCTGGGCATCATGGACGCGACGGCGTTCGCGCTGTGCCGTGACCAAAAACTGCCGATCAAGGTGTTCTCGATCGTCAAGCACGGTGCGCTCAAGCGCGTGGTGATGGGCGAAGACGAAGGCACGCTGGTGTATGCCTGACAATGGCGCAAATGCAAGCGGCGGGTAGTGTCGCCTGCCGGGAACTCGCAGGAGTGGACGATGGACATTGCTGAAATCAGGAAGACCGCCGAAGCCAAGATGGACCAGTCCATCCTGGCCTTCAAGAACAACTTGACGAAGATCCGGACCGGCCGGGCCAATCCGGCGTTGCTTGACTCCGTTCAGGTCGACTATTACGGGGCGATGCTGCCGGTGAGCCAGGTCGCCAACGTCTCGTTGCTGGACGCCCGCACGATCAGCATCCAGCCTTGGGAAAAAGGCATGGGTGCCAAGATCGAAAAGGCAATTCGCGACAGCGACCTGGGCCTCAACCCGGCGTCGATGGGGGACTTGATCCGCGTCCCGATGCCGGCCATGACGGAAGAGCGTCGAAAAGAACTGACCAAGGTCGTGCGCGGCGAGGGTGAAAGCGCGAAGATTGCGGTGCGCAACCTGCGTCGCGATGCCAACGAGGCGGTCAAGAAGCTGGTGCGCGACAAGCTGGCATCCGAGGATGACCACAAGCGATCCGAAGTCGAGATACAGAAAGTCACGGATCGCCACATCATCGCGATCGACCAGCTCGTGGCGGCCAAGGAACAGGACCTGATGGCGGTTTGAGGATCGAACCTCGGGCCTTCGTTTGACCACCGACATGACAATTCCGGCTCCGGTTCCGCACCATATCGCCATCGTGATGGACGGCAACGGTCGATGGGCAAGACGTCGTTATCTTCCCCGCGTTGCAGGGCACAAGTCGGGTGTCGATTCGTTGCGCCGTTGCGTGCGAGCCTGCGCTGCGCGTGGGGTCGCGGTGCTGACCGTGTTCGCATTTTCGTCCGAGAACTGGAACCGTCCGCAGGACGAGGTCTCCGGCCTCATGGAGTTGCTGCTGCTGGCGCTTTCCAGGGAGGTCCCCCAACTGGCCAGGGACGGCGTTTGCCTGCGATTCATCGGTGAACGTTCCGGGCTGTCCGCGGCCGTACGCGCCGGCCTGGACAAGGCCGAGGACGCCACGGCCGGGAACACCCGGTTGGTGTTCAACGTGTGCTTCAACTACGGCGGCCGGTGGGACATCGCGCAGGCTGCGAGCGCGCTGGCGGCCCAGGGCCAGCCGATCACGGAGCAGAGCCTGGCGGGAGCGATGCAAATCGGCCAGGTGCCGGACCCGGATCTGATCATCCGCACCGGTGGCGAGCAGCGCCTGAGCAATTTCCTTCTTTGGCAGGCGGCGTATTCCGAACTTTATTTCAGCGACCTGTTGTGGCCGGAATTTGATGAGCAGGCGCTGGATCTGGCCATTGCGGCATTCGGCCAGCGCGAGCGTCGCTTCGGCAAGACGTCCGAGCAGGTCGTGGCTGTTGCCGACGGCCAGCCCGCGGCGTGAGGTATCGCGATGCTCTGGCAGCGCATCATCACCGCGGTCGTGTTGTTGCTCGTGTTGCTGCCGGCCCTGTTCTATCCCTCCGCGGTCCCGTTTTGCGCAGTGGCGCTGTTATTCATTGCCGCCGGTGCGTGGGAGTGGGCCCGGCTCGCGGCTTATGGCCCCGTGGCGTCCCTGGCTGCGGGCGCCTTGTGCACGGTGTGCGGCCTGGCGGCATGGGCCGCGGGACTGCTGCAGACACCGCTGCCGTGGTTATGGATTGCCGCGGCGCTGTCCTGGGTGTTCGGGGGTGCCTGGTTGTTGCGCGGCGGCGCGCCATTGTGGTTGCGCCTGCCACGCGTTGTGCGGCTCGCCGCTGGCTTGGTGCTGCTCTTCGTGGCGTGGCTGGCGGTTGCACAGGCGCGTGTGGTCGGCATCAATTTTCTGCTGTCGATCCTGGTGCTGGTCTGGGTTGCCGACATCTTTGCCTATTTCGCCGGCCGTACCTGGGGGGGGCGGTTCGTCCACGGAAAACTGGCGCCGACCATCAGCCCGGGCAAGAGTTGGGAGGGCGTGTGGGGCGGCATGGTCGGGGTCGTGGTGCTTGCCCTTTGCTGGCGTTGGGCTGATGGATTTTTTCAGCTGGCGGTTCCGAGCCTGTTCAGCCACTTGCTGGCGGCCGGGCGCTGGTGGATGCTGCTCGCCGTGATGTCGCTCGCCGGTATGAGTGTGGTCGGTGACCTCGTCGAATCTTTGGTCAAGCGCGCCGCGGGCGCCAAGGACAGCAGCGCCTTGTTGCCCGGTCACGGGGGTGTGCTCGATCGACTGGATGCGTTGTTGCCCACCTTGCCGCTTGCCATACTGCTGCATCGCCTGTGAGTCGCACGTCCATGCCTTCCGGTCAGCGCCTCGCGCGCATTGCGATTCTCGGCTCTACTGGCTCGGTGGGCGCCAGCACACTGGAAGTCGTTGCCAGGCATCCGTCGCGTTTCGAGGTCTTCGCCCTCACAGCGTCGACCCAGACCGAAACCATGCTGGCGCAGTGCGTCCAGTTCAAGCCAAGCTACGCCGTGATGGCCAGCGTGCCGCACGGGCGCGTGCTCGCCGACCAATGCCGCGCAGCGGGTTTGGACACGCACGTGCTGATCGGACCAGAAAATATTGGCCAGGTGGCTGCCGATGAGCGGGTCGACATTGTCATGGCCGCCATCGTTGGTGCGGCGGGCCTGGAGCCCTGCCTGCGTGCCGCGCGCGCTGGCAAGCGCCTGCTGCTGGCCAACAAGGAAGCGCTGGTGGTCGGCGGTGACGTGTTCATGCAGGCTGTGGCGCGCGGCGGTGCAAAACTGCTGCCGATCGACAGTGAACACTCGGCCATCTTCCAGTCCCTGCCCGACGATCCCAAGACCTGGCAACGGCTGGTCAACAAGTTGATCCTGACCGCTTCGGGCGGGCCGTTTCGCGAGCGCGACCCCGCCACACTGCGCGATGTGACGCCAGACCAGGCTTGCGCGCATCCGAACTGGGTGATGGGCCGCAAGATCTCGGTCGATTCCGCCACCATGATGAACAAGGCGCTTGAAGTCATCGAGGCCCGTTATCTGTTCGGCATGCGGTCGAGCCAGATCGAAGTCGTGATCCATCCGCAAAGCGTCATCCATTCGATGGTGCAGTACCACGACAACTCGGTGGTTGCGCAAATGGGGACGCCAGACATGCGGGTGCCGATCGCTTATGGACTGTCCTGGCCTGATCGGATGGAGTCCGGTGCATCGGCGCTGGATTTCCACGCCCTGGTGCCAATGACCTTCGAGAGCATGCAGTCGCCGGCCCACGAGAGCCGGTTTCCCGGGCTCAAGCTCGCCTGGCAGGCCCTCGACGGACCTGTAGGCACGGCGGCGATCCTTAACGCGGCCAACGAGGTTGCCGTGGCGGCTTTCCTCGACCGGCAAATCCGCTTCGACCAGATTCATGCCGTGAACGAGCAAACGCTGTCGCGTGTTGCGGCCGTGGACGCGCGTTCGCTGGAAGACTTGCTGGCACTGGACCGCGAGGCCCGCAGCGCCGCGGCGCGTGTCGCCAGCAACCTGGGCCGATGACATGAGGAATCGCGCGCCATGTTGACCATCGTCGCGTTCATCGTGGCGCTTGGCGTGCTGATTGCGGTGCACGAGTATGGCCATTACCGCGTTGCCGTCGCGTGTGGTGTCAGGGTGCTGCGGTTTTCGGTCGGTTTCGGCCGGACTTTGTGGCGCTGGCAACCCAAGGGGTCGCCGACCGAGTTCGTGATTGGCGCATTTCCGGTCGGCGGTTACGTGAAGATGCTCGATGAGCGCGAGGCGCCGGTCCGCGCAGACGAATTGCACCTGGCTTTCAATCGGCAACCGCTGGCCGCGCGTGCCGCTATCGTGGCGGCGGGTCCGCTCATCAACCTGCTGTTGGCGGTGGTGATCTACTCGGTGGTCAATTGGAGCGGCGTGCAGCAGGCACGGGCCGTGCTGGCGAGTCCGGTGCCGGGGTCGGTGGCCCAGCGCGCCGGACTGGTGGGCGGCGAGGTGGTGCTGCGTGCGGGATTCGATGCCGATGCGCCGGCGCCGGTCAGGTCATTCGAGGACGTGCGCTGGTTGCTGGCGCAAGGCGCCCTGCAGCAGCGCGATGTCCGGATCGTGCTGGCAGCCGGATCGCGTACCGGCACGCGCGAGGTCCTGCTGCCTCTTGCGCAGAGTGAAGCGCATGACATCGACGCGCAGCTGTTTCGGCGGATCGGCATTGTGGGGCCATTGACGCGCCCGGTGGTCGGTGAAGTGATGCCTGCTGGCGCCGCGGCCGCGGCGGGTCTGCGCGAGGGCGACATGGTGCAGAAGATCGGGCCGACACCGATCGTCGACGGGCAACAGCTGCGCGACCTTATTCGCGCCTCGGCACAGGATGGCCAGCCCGCTGCATCGACCTGGACCGTAGAGCGTTCAGGCAACCGGATCGAAGTCGCCGTGCAGCCACGTGCGGAACTGGAGGGTGGCCAACGGGTCGGGAAGATCGGGGCCTTCGTGGGCGCCGCGCCAGAGATGGTCACCGTGCGTTACGGTCCCCTCGACGGGTTGTGGAACGGCCTGGTTCGGACCTGGGAGGTTTCATGGCTGAGCTTGCGCATGATTGGCAAGATGGTCGCAGGCGAAGCCTCGCTCAAGAACCTCAGCGGCCCCCTGACCATTGCCGACTATGCGGGCAAGTCGGCCAGTCAAGGTCTGACACAATACCTGCTGTTTCTCGCCTTGATCAGTGTCAGCCTGGGGGTTTTGAACCTGCTGCCGTTGCCGGTCCTCGATGGTGGGCACCTGATGTATTATCTTTGGGAGGCGGTGACCGGCAAGGCCGTGACAGACACCTGGATGGAGCGGTTGCAGCGCGGCGGGGTTGCGATCCTGCTCATGATGATGTCCATCGCCCTCTACAACGATCTGGCCCGAATCCTTGGGTAGGTCATCTCGCTCCGGCGGCTCCTGCCGGATTGATCCTCAAAAGCAAAAATGCCATTTACACCACTCCATCAGCGAATTCTTTCCGTTGCCTTTGCCGTCAGCGCATGCTCCGGCGCAGCGTGGGCCGTAGATCCCTTTACCGTTCGTGACATTCGTGTCGAAGGCCTGCAGAGGGTCGAGGCCGGGACGATCTTTGCTTCGATCCCGGTGCGGGTGGGGGACTCCTACGACGACGAAAAGGGCGCAGCCGCGATCCAGGCGCTGTTTGCGCTGGGACTGTTCAAGGACGTCCGGATCGAAGTAAGCGGCGACGTGCTGGTGGTGATCGTCGAGGAACGCCCGACTGTCGGCGACATCGAATTCAGCGGCAACAAGGAATTCGACAAGGACGCGCTGCGCAACGCCCTGCGCGACATCGGGTTGGCCGACGGACGGCCGTTCGATCGCGCGTTGCTCGACCGTGCCGAACAGGAACTCAAGCGCCAGTACATCAACCGCAGCCTGTATGCGGCCGAGGTGGTGGCGACCGTGACCCCGGTGGCCCGCAACCGGGTCAACGTGTCGTTCACGGTCAACGAGGGCGAGCGGGCCAGGATCAAGGAAATCCGGATCGTGGGCAACAAGGTCTTCACCGAGTCGACCCTGCGCAACCTGTTCGATCTGGATACCGGCGGCTGGCTGAGCTGGTACACGAAATCGGACCAGTATTCCCGCGCCAAACTCAATGCGGACCTGGAGGCGCTGCGCTCCTATTACCTGACGCGCGGTTACCTCGAGTTCCGGATCGACTCCACGCAGGTGCTGATCTCACCGGACAAGCAGGACGTCAACATTGCGATCAACGTGACCGAAGGGGAGCGGTTCGTGGTCTCGGGCGTCAAGCTCGAAGGCAACTACCTTGGAAAGGACGACGAATTCAAGGCGCTGGTGACGATCCGGCCGGGCCAGGCCTACAACGCCGATCAGGTGGTGCAGACCACCAAGGCGTTCACCGACTATTTCGGCAATTTCGGTTATGCCTTTGCGCAGGTCGAGGCCAAACCGGAGGTCGACCGGGCCAACAACCGCGTCGCGCTGGTGCTGCAGGCCGACCCTTCCCGGCGCGCCTACATTCGGCGGCTCAATGTCGCTGGCAACAGCCGCACGCGCGACGAGGTGGTACGACGCGAGTTTCGACAGTTCGAAGCGGCCTGGTACGACGCCGACAAGATCAAGTTGTCGCGTGACCGCGTGGACCGGCTCGGATTTTTCAAGGAGGTCAGTGTCGAGACCCAGGAGGTCGCGGGCGCGCCCGACCAGGTCGATCTGACCGTGACGGTGGTCGAGAAGCCGACCGGCAACCTCAGCCTCGGAGCGGGTTACTCCAGCGGTGACGGGCTGGGATTGTCGCTCGGGCTGAAGCAGGAAAATGCCTTCGGATCCGGCAATTCGCTGGGCGTGCAGGTCAACACCAGCAAGGTGAACCGTACCATCGTGTTCAACACCACCGACCCGTATTTCACCGTCGATGGCGTCTCGCGATCGATCGATTTCTACCACCGCAACACCAGCCCCTATACCGACCAGGCTGCCTACAAGCTCGCCACGACCGGCGGTTCATTGCGCTTCGGTGTCCCCTTTACCGAAACCGACACGGTCTATTTCGGTGGCGGAGTGGAGCAAACCAAGATCGTGCCGGGAACCAATTTGCCGGCCGCCTATACCGCCTATGCCAACCAGTTCGGCTTCACCAGTCGTTCCGTGCCCTTGACGGTGGGATGGGCCAGGGACTCCCGCGACAGCGCGCTGGTGCCCAACAACGGCGTGCTGCAACGGGCCAATGCCGAGTGGAGTGTGGGCGGCGACGCCAAGTACCTGTCCACAAGCTACCAGTACCAGCAGTACATCCCGCTGAACAAGCAGTTCACGGTTGCGCTCAATGGCGATATCGGCCTGGGCAAAGGTTTGAGTGGCAGCCCGTTTCCGCTGTTCAAGAACTATTTCGGCGGTGGTCTGGGATCGGTGCGTGGATTCGAACAAGGCAGCCTGGGCCCGCGCGACGTCGTCACCGGCGCCTCGCTTGGTGGGGCCAAGAAGTTCAATGTGAATGTCGAATTGCTGGCGCCGTTTCCCGGGGCCGGGAACGACCGCACGCTGCGGCTGTACACGTTTGTCGACGTCGGCAACGTCTTTGGCGAGTCGCAGCCGATACGGCTCAATGAACTCCGGGCCGCGGGCGGCGTGGGAATCAGCTGGATATCGCCGGTCGGTCCGTTGCGGCTCGCGATCGCGAAACCGATCCGGAAGTTCACAGGGGATAAAATCCAGTCCATTCAATTTCAGATCGGAACCTCTTTCTAATGAAGCTTTCTTCTCGTCAGTGTTACGCCGCCATCGTGGTGGTTGTATCGGCCTTGGCATCGCAGGTCCAGGCGCAGGAGTTCCGGGTTGGTTTTGTCAACACGGATCGCATCTTCAAGGAAGCTTCGACAGCGAAGGCCGCCCAGACCAAGCTTGAGCAGGAGTTCTCGAAGCGCGAGAAGGAATTGGTCGATCAGGGGGCGTCGATCAAGGCGCAGGCCGACAAGCTGGAGCGCGAGTTGCCGACGCTCTCCGAAACCCAGCGCAGCACACGCCAGAAGCAACTGGTTGACCTTGACCGCGATTTCCAACGCAAGCGCCGGGAGTTCCAGGAAGACCTCAATTCACGCAAGAACGAGGAATTGCAGGTGGTGCTGGAGCGCGCCAACAAGGTCGTCAAGCAGGTCGCCGAGGCCGAGAAGTACGATCTGGTGTTGCAGGACGTGGTGTACATCAACCCCAAACACGACATTACCGACAAGGTGATCAAGGCCCTCAACTCCGGGGCCAAGTAGCATCCCCGAGGTGACCCGCCCGTGACCCTGCCACTGGGAACCATCGTCGAGGCACTGGGTGGGCGGTTGCACGGGGACCCGGATACGCCGATCGGCGGCCTTGCCGCACTTTCGGCCGCGACCGCGGTCGACCTGAGTTTCCTCAGCGACGAACGTTACCGCAAGCAACTGCCTTCCTGCCGCGCGGCGTGTGTGATTGTCGGCCCGGACATGGAGCAGGAGGCCAGGGCACGCGGCGCCTGCATCGTCGTGGACGAGCCCTATCTCTACTTCGCACGTGTGACACAGCTGTGGAAGCAGCGCACGACATTGCCGCGTGCTTGCGGGATTCACCCCAGCGCCGTGGTAGATCCGGCTGCGAGCGTTGATCCGCAGGCGGTGGTGGGGCCGCTGTGTGTCATTGAACGCGGAGCCCGCATAGGCGCCGGGACGGTCCTGCGCGCGCGCGTGACGGTGGGAGAAAACTGCAGAGTCGGAGACCGCTGCCTGCTGCATTCCGGGGTGGTGATCGGGGCCGACGGTTTCGGCTTTGCACCCAACCACGGCCCTTGGGAGAAGATCGAGCAGCTTGGCGCGGTGAGGATCGGGGACGACGTGGAAATCGGCGCCAACACCTGCGTTGACCGTGGCGCCCTGGGAGACACGGTGATCGAAGACGGGGTCAAACTCGACAACCTGATCCAGATCGGCCACAACGTCAGGGTGGGACGGCACACCGCGATGGCCGCATGCGTGGGCATCGCCGGCTCCGCCGACATCGGGGCGTTCTGCACCATTGGCGGTGCCGCCGTGGTGCTGGGGCACCTGGTGCTGGCCGATCACGTCAATATCTCGGCCGCCTCCGTGGTGACACGGTCGATCCACAAGCCGGGCCATTACACCGGCCTGTTCCCGATCGACGAGAATGCGGCCTGGGAAAAAAATGCCGCAACCCTGAAGCGGCTGCACAGCTTGCGTGAGCGTGTCGTGGCGCTGGAACAGGCGATCAACCAATCTACTTCGTCATGATGGACATCCACCAGATCCTGAAACAGCTTCCCCATCGGTATCCATTCTTGCTGGTCGATCGCGTGCTTGAACTGGAAAAGGGCAAGCGCATCAAGGCGCTCAAGAACGTTTCCATGAATGAGCCGTTCTTCAGCGGACATTTTCCGCACCGACCGGTGATGCCTGGTGTGCTGATGCTGGAGGCATTGGCGCAGGCGGCGGCCCTGCTGGCCTTCGATACGCTGGGCGTAACACCGGATGACAAGACGGTGTATTACTTTGCCGGGATCGACGGAGCCCGATTCAAGCGACCGGTCGAACCGGGCGACCAGTTGTTGTTGTACGCCGAGCTTGACCGCATGAAATCGGGCATCTTCAAGTTCAAGGCCCGCGCCATGGTGCTCGACCAGCTGGCCGTAGAGGCCGAATTGATCTGCACCATGCGCACCATCGCCTGAGTCCACTTCTGGTCAGGACGCCTGGCGTGCAGCACATCCATCCGACTGCCATTGTCGACTCCAAGGCCGAGCTCGACAGTTCTGTCACCGTGGGGCCCTACACCGTGATCGGAGGCGACGTGCGCGTGGACCGCGGCACCACGATCGGGCCGCACTGTGTGATCGAGGGGCATACGACCATCGGCCGCGACAACCGGGTGTTCCAGTTCAACTCGCTCGGGGCAGTCCCGCAGGACAAGAAGTACCGGGGCGAACCGTGCCAACTGGTGATTGGTGATCGCAACACGATCCGCGAGTTCTGCACCTTCAACATCGGGTCGCCCGGAGACGTGGGGATAACGCGGGTCGGGGACGACAACTGGATCATGGCGTATGTGCATCTGGCCCACGACTGCCGGGTCGGCGACAACACCATCTTTGCCAACAACTCCCAACTTGCCGGGCACGTCCATGTCGGGGACTGGGCCATACTGGGCGGGTTCACGGTGGTGCACCAGTTTGTCCGGCTCGGCGCCCACAGCATGACGGCGATGTGTTCCTTGTTGTTTGCGGATCTTCCGCCCTTCGTGATGTGCCAGGGGCAGCCGGCGGTGGCGCGGTCGATGAATTTCGAGGGGCTTCGGCGCCGCGGTTTTTCCGCCGAGCGCCTGGCGGCGGTCAAGGCGATGCAAAAGTCCCTGTATCGGGGCAACCTGACGCTGGAGCAATCGCGCGCCGAGATCGCTCGCCTCGCCACAACCCACCCGGAAGCGGCCGACGACGTGCAATCCATGCTGGCGTTTCTGGGCCAGGTTTCACCGCAACGCGGTATCGTGCGGTAACACCGCATGGCGGTCGCGGCGCCGTCCATGGCAACCGGGCAATCGCCGCGGCCCCCCCGCGTCGCGATGGTTGCCGGCGAGGCCTCGGGAGACCTGCTGGCCAGCCTGCTGCTCGATGCAATGCGTCTGCGTTGGCCGGACATGGTGGCGCAGGGCATTGGGGGCCCGCAGATGGCCGCGCGCGGTTTCGACGCATGGTGGCCGAGCGAGAAGCTGGCGGTGCGCGGTTATGTCGAGGTGATTCGCCACTACCGCGAAATCACCGGGATCCGCGATCGACTCCGCACGCGCTTGCTGCAGCAGCCGCCGGACATCTTCCTAGGCGTCGACGCGCCGGATTTCAACCTCGACCTCGAGCGCGATCTGAAGCAGCACGGTGTCAAGACGGTCCATTTCGTGAGTCCGTCGGTGTGGGCATGGCGTGCGGACCGCATCGGACGGATCCGTGCCAGTGCCGACCATGTCCTGTGCATTTTTCCGTTTGAACCGGCGCTGCTGCAGGCGCATGGGGTTGCGGCGACCTATGTCGGGCATCCCCTGGCGAGGATCATTCCGATGCATCCAGACAGGCACGCGGCGCGCGACGCGCTCGGCCTTCGGGACCAGCACCCGGTGATCGCTCTGCTGCCTGGCAGCCGGCGCTCTGAAATCCACTATCTGGCGCGGCGGTTCTTCGAAGCGGCGGCCATACTCAAGCGTGCGCGGCCATCGGCCAGATTCCTGGTTCCGGCGATTCCTGCCTTGCAGCCTCTGGTGGCGCAACTGGCGCATGAAGCCGGAGTTGGCCCGGATGTGCAGATTCTTTGTGGCCAGTCGCACCTCGTGCTGGCTGCCTGCGATGTGACGCTGATCGCCAGCGGCACCGCGACGCTGGAGGCCGCGTTGTTCAAGCGGCCGATGGTGATCGCCTACAACATGCATTGGTTGTCCTGGCAGATCATGCGGCGCAAGCGCCTGCAACCGTGGGTCGGATTGCCCAACATCCTGTGC
>JANMYG010000237.1:0-3490 GCA_031381865.1 Betaproteobacteria bacterium
GCATTCACGCGCGGCAATGCCGGCGTGGCGATACAGGCGTCGTGCGCCATCGAAGGCACGCTGGCCCCGGTACGCATCCGCGGACTGGCGTATGTGGATCCCGACCTCGGCACACCGATGCCGGTGCGGCTGGCCCATGCGCTCGGCGCGCAGCGCGTGCTGGCGGCGGACGTGTCGGCCTACGAGAACCGGGCGCCGGCCGGGTCCGAACGTTACCGCGCCGGCGACCTGCGCAAGCGGGCCCTGACCGAACCGGAAGCCCGCGCCGCCACCTACACGCTGCATCCCGAATTCAGTTATTACGTCAGTCTGAGCCAGGGCTTCCGCGAGCAGGTGATCCGTGCCGGTTACGAACAGACCATGGCCCAGGCGGCACAACTGCGGGCGGCGCTGCTGGGCGCCTGAACCGGCCCGTCCGCGCCGGCTGCATCCTGGCCCGGCCCACCGCTGAAAGTGTAAGAATCCGTTGCCGCGCGCGACTCCAGACCCATGCGCCGGGCGCCGGCATACAAGACCAACACCGACCACACCGAGGACCCGCCCTTGAACCTGAAAAAAGCCTCCTTGCTGGCCGTGTTCGTGATCGGCGTCATCGCGTTCTTCGCGTTCGACCTCGGCCAGTATTTCAGCCTGGCTTATATCAAGCAGAGTCAGCAGCGCTTCGTCGGTTATTACGAGCAGCGCCCGCTGCTGGTCACGCTGGTCTTCTTTGTGGTCTATGTCGCCATCACCGCGCTGTCGCTGCCGGGCGCGGCGATCATGACACTGGCGTCGGGCGCCAGCTTCGGCCTGGTGTGGGGAACCATCGTGGTCTCGTTCGCGTCGACCCTGGGCGCCACCCTGGCCATGCTGGCGGCGCGCACCGTGCTGCGCGACGCGATCGAAAAACGCTTCAGGAAGAAACTGGTCGAGGTCAACAAGGGCGTGGACAAGGAAGGCGCCTTTTATCTTTTCACCCTGCGCCTGATTCCCGCGATCCCGTTCTTTGCGCTGAACCTGCTCATGGGCCTCACGCGCATGAAGACCTGGACCTTCTTCTGGGTCAGCCAGGTCGGCATGTTCGCGGGAACGGTGGCCTACGTGTACGCCGGCACCGAGATCGCCAAGATCGATTCGCTGCGTTCGATCCTTTCGCCCGGACTGCTGGGCGCCTTCGTGCTGCTGGGAATCTTTCCGCTCGTCACCAAGCGGGTCGTCGATTCGGCCCGGCGGCGAAAAGTGTACGCGCGCTGGAACGCCGTGCGCCCCAAGAGCTTCGACCGCAACCTGGTGGTGATCGGGGCCGGCGCGGGCGGGCTCGTGACGGCCCTGATCGGCGCCGCGGTCAAGTCGCGGGTGACGCTGGTCGAAGCCCACAAGATGGGCGGCGACTGCCTGAATTTCGGCTGCGTGCCGAGCAAGGCGCTAATCCGGACCGCCAAGCTGCGCCACCAGATCCTGCATTCGGCGAAGTTCGGGCTGGGCGTGTCGACCACGAGTTTCAGCTTCAAGCAGGTGATGGCGCGCATACACCGGGTGATCGCCGAGATCGCGCCGCACGACAGCGTGCAGCGCTTCACCGGCCTGGGCGTCGACGTGGTGCTGGGTTACGCGAAGATCGTGAACCCGTGGACGGTCGAGATCGCGTTGAACAACGGCGGCACGCAGACCCTGACCACCCGCAATATCGTCATCGCCGCCGGCGCACGGCCGTTCGTGCCGCCGCTGCCTGGCATTGACACGGTCGGTTACGTGACGAGCGACACCTTGTGGGACGAATTCGCCAAGCTCGACGACATGCCGCGGCGCATGGTGGTGCTCGGTGGCGGGCCGATCGGCTGCGAGCTGGCGCAGGCGTTCGCGCGCCTGGGGGCCGAAGTCACTCAGGTCGAAATGGCGCCGCGCATCATGATCCGCGAAGATTCGGAGGTGTCCGAACTCGCGCGCCGCGCGATGCAGGCCGACGGCGTCCGGGTGCTGACCGGCCACAAGGCGCTGCGCTGCGAGAACACCGGCGACGCCCGCGCCATCATCGTCGAACACCAGGGGCGGGAACTGCGGATCGAGTTCGACGCGCTGATCTGCGCCGTCGGACGCGTGGCGCGGCTGTCGGGCTACGGACTGGAAGAACTCGGCATCCCGACCCAGAAGACGGTCGAGACCAACGAATACCTGCAAACCATCTATCCCAACATCTACGCGGCCGGCGACGTGGCAGGCCCGTACCAGTTCACGCACATGGCCTCGCACCAGGCCTGGTATGCCGCCGTCAATGCCCTGTTCGGCGACCTGCGCAAGTTCAAGGTCGACTACAGCATCGTTCCCTGGGCCACCTTCACCGACCCGGAGGTGGCGCGCGTCGGCCTGAACGAGCAGGATGCGCGCGAGCAGGGTATTGCCTATGAAGTCGTGAAATACGGCATCGACGACCTCGACCGCGCCATCGCCGACAGCGAGGCACACGGCTTCGTCAAGGTGCTGACGGTGCCGGGGAAGGACCGGATCCTGGGCGTGACGATCGTCGGCGTGCATGCCGGCGACCTGCTGGCCGAATACGTGATGGCGATGAAACACGGGCTCGGAATGAACAAGATCCTGGGAACCATCCACACCTATCCCACTCTGTCAGAGGCCAACAAATACGCCGCCGGAGAATGGAAACGCGCCCACCAGCCGCTGCGGCTGCTGGAGTGGGTGCGCCGGTACCACGACTGGAAGAGGAGCTAGACCGATGATCAACCGACGCCGGGCGCTCGCCTGGGCGACCAGCCTGTGTGCCCCCTTCGCCGGCCGGCCGGCCATGGCACAGGCGGCAGACGGCCTGGACCACGGATACGCGGCCTGGGACGCCTTGTTGAAGAAACACGTGCGCTGGCTGCCGGACAACAAGCAGTCGCGAGCCGACTACAGGGGTTTCGCGGCCGACCGCGCCGGGCTGAAAAAGCTGCTGGCCGAATGGTCGGCGCTGCCGCAGTCGGCCTTTGCGGCCTTCACGCGCGAGCAGCAGATGGCGTTCCTGATCAACGCCTACAACGGTTTCACGGTCGAGCTGATCCTCTCCAGATACCCTGACCTGAAGTCGATCAAGGACCTCGGCAGCCTGATCCAGAGCCCCTGGAAGAAGAAGTTCTTCCGGCTGCTCGACGACGAGCGTTACCTGGACTGGATCGAGCATGAGCAGCTGCGGCCCAAATATGCTGACCCGCGCGTGCACGGCGCCGTCAACTGCGCCTCGATCGGTTGCCCTGCGCTGCGGCCCGAGGCCTTTAGCGCCACGCGGCTGGAGGCCCAGCTCGACGACGGCATGACCCGCTTCATGGCCGACCGAACGCGCAACCGCTATGCCGACGGCCGCGCCGAACTGAGCTCGATCTTCAAGTGGTTCCGCGAAGATTTCGAGCAGGGACACAAGGGATTTCGCAAGATCGACGACCTGCTGGCGCGTTACGCCGACCAGCTGGCGGATGCGCCGGCGGACCGCGAAAAACTCAGATCCGGATCGGTGCCCATC
>JANMYG010000253.1:0-1607 GCA_031381865.1 Betaproteobacteria bacterium
ATGGCGTCGAACACCGGCTGCACATCGGTCGGCGAGCCGCTGATCACGCGCAGGATCTCGGCGCTGGCGGTCTCGCGGCTCAGCGCCTCCTGCGTCTCGTTGAACAGGCGCGCGTTCTGGATCGCGATCACGGCCTGGTCGCAGAAAGTCCGCAACAACGCGATTTCCTTGTCGGCAAACGGCCCGGCGGATGTGCGCCCGACAAAGATCACTCCGATGCCACGCCCCTCCCACAACATCGGCGCAAAAATCGCCGACCGGATGCCGATTGCCAAGCAACCGCGCCGCGTGACCTCGGGCACCCCGGGGTCCGAGGTATCGGGGTAATGCATGACGCGGCGATGTTCGATGGCGGCGCCCGATCCGGAGCCGTCGCCGGGCGGAAACGGCTGCACGCGTTCGAGCTGTTCGCGCCCGGGTCCATGGTAGGCACCGATCCAGATCTGGCCGTCCGCGCTGACCAGGTTGATGCCGATCTGCGTGCCGCCGAAAAGGTGTTCGCAACTCAGAAGGATCTTGTCGAACACCGGTCGGGTGTCGGCGACCGACGCGCTGATCACGCTCAACACCTCGGCGGTTGCGGTCTGTTGCAGCAACGCCTCCTGCGTCTCGTTGAACAGCCGCGCGTTCTGGATCGCGATCACCGCCTGGTCGGCGAAGGTCTGCAGCAGCGCCTGCTCTTTCTCGGTGAAGCCACCCAGAGCCTGGCGTATCAGGACGATGGCGCCGATGCCGCGCGCACCTTGCATCAACGGCGCCATCATCTGTGAGTAGTTAAGGCCTCCGGCCAGTGCCGGCGCGCGGACGCCGCGTGGCACATCGGCACCATTGAGCACATCGGGGAAATTGAGCACGCGCCCCAAGGCGATCGCCGCGGCCGTGGCGGTGCCGGCCAGGGGCATCGGAAAGAGGGGTCGAGTTCGTTCGAAACGCGATGCCAGGTCCGCCTCGGTCCAGCCCGCAGGCGCGTCGGGTGCCGCCACCAGGCGCCAGGTTGGACGGTGCAGCAGCCCACCCTCGCCGATCAGCAGCACGTCCATGGCCTGCACATCGAACAGGTGGCCGCAACTCTCGAGGATCTTGTCGAGCACGGGCTGCGCGTCAGCCACCGAGCCGCTGATGACCTTAAGAATCTCGGCCGTCGCAGTCTGTTGTTCCAGCGCCTGCTGGGTCCGCTCGACCTGCTGGCGCAACGCCGCCTCGGCATGGCGCTGTTCGGTCACGTCGGCATAGGTCGAGACGAAGCCACCGCCCGGAAGCGGACTGCCGCGCACCGCGATCACGCGGCCGTCAGGGCGCGTGCGTTCGAACGCATGCGGCTCGAAGCGGCGCGCCAGCTCGACGCGCTGGCGCACCTGTTCGTCGATGTCGCCAGGCCCGTAATCGCCTCGCTCGGCATTGAAGCGAAACGCCTCTTCCATGTGGAAGCCGCGCGCGAAGCGTTCGGCCGGGAACTCCAGCAGCTTCAGGAAGCGGTTGTTCAGCACGATGGTGTGCAGGTCCTTGTCGACCATCGTGATGCCCTGGTCGATGTTCTCCAGCGTCGCCTCCAGGATCGCGCGCTGCGCCGCCAGCGCAGCGGCGTGCCGATGCTGTCGCGCGGCATG
>JANMYG010000280.1:0-9104 GCA_031381865.1 Betaproteobacteria bacterium
CCGGTTCCAAGGCCGCGGCGAACAGCCGCGACGCCCTTGCGGGGCGGATGACGCCCGAGCAGATCGCCCAAGCCAAGGACTTGGCGAGCGGCTGTCTGCAGCGCGAGTTCAAGGGTTGCGACTGAACTGCGAGAGGTGGCCTGGGGGCACTGCCATGGAGCCCCCCGGACTTGCCCTAGTGCGGCCGCGCTACCGGACGAACTACACTCCGGCCTGCGTTTTGGCTATGGTGCACGGCCGGCAGCGGTCGGCCAAAGCGTGTTTGTCAAAGGAAATATGGTGCTAAGCAAGCTCTCTCGAATGGTTGCTCCCCTGGCGTGTGTTTTGGGACTGGTCTGGTCGTTGTTGCCGGCCGCCGTCGGTGCCCAGCCGGCGGCCAGTGCCCCCATCGCGGCCAGTGCCAGCGCCCCGGCCGAGTCCGGTGCCGCGCTTGCCGCTCCCAAGGCCGAGGCGGGTGAAAACCCGTATGGCATCCGGGCGGTGTGGGAGCAGGGTGATTTCGTTGCCAAAGCCACGCTGCTGATTCTGATTGCGATGAGCATGTCCAGCTGGTACGTCATTTTCACCAAGGTGTTTCAGCAGGCCAAGATCGGGCGGCAATCCAGGGCCATCGATGATGGCTTCTGGACCACCGGCTCGGTGCGCCAGAGTGCCGACCGGCTCGCCACCGACAGCCCGTTCCGTTTCATCGCCGACAAGGCGCTCGAAGGCGCCAGCAAGCATGACGGCCTGCTGGGGGCGATCGATTTCAACACCTGGGTCACGATGAGCATCCAGCGCGCCATGGCCAGCGTGCAGAGCCGTTCGCAGGATGGTCTGGCGTTGCTTGCCACCGTCGGTTCGACTGCGCCCTTCGTCGGCCTGTTCGGCACCGTGTGGGGCATCTACCACGCGCTGGTGAGCATCGGACTGTCCGGGCAGGCCAGCATCGACAAGGTGGCCGGCCCGGTGGGCGAGGCGCTGATCATGACGGCCATCGGACTGGCCGTCGCAGTGCCCGCGGTGCTGGGCTACAACTGGCTGGTACGCCGCAACAAGACTGCCATGGAAGGTGTGCAGGCCTTCGGCAGCGAACTGCATGCCGTGCTGCTGGCCACAGCCAAGAAGTCGTCCTGAGTCGAAGACGCACCGCCGCAACCGCCCATGTCAATGAACGTTGGCCCGCCAGAGGGCGAAGACGAGGTCCTGAGCCAGATCAACACCACGCCGCTGGTCGACGTGATGCTGGTCCTGCTGATCATCTTCCTGATCACGATTCCGGTGGTGACTACCTCGATTGCCCTGTCGCTGCCCAAGGAGCGCGTGGAAGTGCGCCAGTCGAAGCCGGAAAACATCATCATCTCGGTCGATCGCGCGGGTGCGATCTTCTGGTACGACGCCCGGGTCACGAATGTCGAGGCGCTGGTGCTCAAGCTGAAGAAGGTCTCGCAGATGAAGCCCCAGCCCGAGGTGCAGATACGCGGCGATATGGCGGCCAAGTACGACGGTGTGGGCAAGGTGTTGTACGCCTGCCAGCGTGCGGGCATCGTCAAGGTCGCCTTCATCACCGAGCCACCGGCGCTTGGTGGCTGACGCAGCGCGTGCACGAAGGAATGTCGCGATGAGCATGCAAATCGGTCCGGGGTTCGGCGGCGGCGAGCCCGACCTGCTGATGGACATCAACACCACCCCGTTGATCGACGTGATGCTGGTCCTGCTGGTGATGCTGATCATCACCATCCCGATCCAGCTGCATGCCGTCAACATGGATTTGCCGGTCGGCAAGCCCCCGACGGACGTAGTCAAGCCCGAGAAGATCCAGATCGACATCGACGAACGCAGCGTGGTGTACTGGCAGGGACTGCCCGTGAGCGGGGCGGAACTGGACTCCAACATGGGCCAGGTCGCCCAGTTGGCGGTGCAGCCCGAGATCCATATCCGGCCGAACAAGGACGCCACCTACGCGGTGTTCGCCAGCGTTCTGGCTGGCTCCAAACGCAAGGGCCTGACCAAGATGGCGGTTATCGGCAGCGAGCAGTTCGTCAAGTAGGGCTGCAGCCATGGACTACCGTTACCAGGCGAGCGACCCTGCGGTTCGTTACCGGGGTTTGGCCATCGTTGCCGTCCTGCATCTGTTTTTGGCCTGGGCGCTGATTTCCGGCACGGCGCGCAAGGGTCTGGAGATACTGAAAAAGCCGCTGGAAGCGGTGGTGATCCAGGAGGTCATCATCCCGCCGCCACCACCACCACCGCCCCCGCCGCCGCCCAAGGAAATCGTCAAGGTCGAGCCCAAGGCGCCCAAGGTCGAGGCGCCGCCGCCGCCATTTGTACCGCCGCCCGAAGTGCCGGCCCCGGTGAGCGCGGCGCCCAGCATTGTGTCGGCGCCGACACCGCCGCCAGCGCCGGTACCGATCGCGCCGCCGCCACCGCCGGCGCCAACACCCGCGCCGCCTGCGCCACCACCACCGGCGCCGGCCAAGCCGGCCGCCAAGACCGATATCGCCATCGCCTGCCCGACCCAGGTCGCTCCCGAAATGCCGCGCAAGGCGCTGCAGGACGGCACCCAAGGTGTGGTCAGGGCGCAGGCCCTGATCAAGGACGGAGCGGTCAAGGAGGTCACGATCCTGTCCGGCCCTCGGGTTTTCCATAACGCGGTGCGCAACGCGATGCTGCAGTACAAGTGCACCCAGGAAGCGGCCGAGGTGCTGGCGACCCAGGAGTTCAACTTCAAGCTGGAATGAGCCTGCGACTGATGCTTTGTCGCAACGCTTTTGCCGATATAGGGAATTGCCGGATATCTGTCGCGTGACAGCTGTGTAAAGCTGTCGTAACGATGTCAGGGAATATCCGGGCGCGGCGGTTGGGCTGCATCTGACTTGTCATCAATGGTTCAGGGGCGCGCCAGACAGCGCCCGCTGACGAGCCGAACGATCCATTGACCCTTCATTTCTACAGGAGTACCCATGTTCAAGAAGAATAAGATTTGCAACGCCCTGATGCTTGCATTCGGCGGCAGTTTGGCGCTCGGCACGTTGCCGGCTTTTGGCCAGGACGCGAAGCTCGAACGCGTCGAAGTGACGGGCTCGGCCATCAAGCGGGTGGTCAGCGAGACGGCGCTGCCGATCCAGATCGTCACCAGAAAAGAGATCGAGCAATCGGGTGTGACCAACACCACCGAGCTGCTGCAGAGGCTGCCGGCGTTGCAGAACTCCACTGTCGAGGGCAGCGCGGTTGGCGGCGAGACCTACGGCTTCGGTGGCGCCTCGATACACAACATCGGCGAGACGCGCACGCTGGTGCTGTTGAACGGCCGCAGGGTGGCCAAGTCCGGTGGCCAGGCTGTCACCGGGGCGCTCAACGGGGTCGACCTGAACACCCTGCCGTTGTCGGCCATCGAGCGCATCGAGGTTTTGACGGATGGCGCGTCGGCCCTGTACGGCGCGGACGCGGTGGCCGGCGTGGTCAACATCATCACCAGCAAGAAGGCGACCGAATTCACCATTACGGCCGGTGCCTCGAACCCCACCAAGGGCGGCGCGGACGAGCGCCGCGTGAGCCTGAGCAAGGGCATCGGCGACTACGACACGGACGGGTTCAACGTCAGTTTCTCGCTCAGCCTGGACCGGCGCAGCAAGCTCGCTGCAACGCAGCGCGATTTTGCCAAGACCGGGCTGATCAAATCGACCGACGAACTGGGCCAGACGCTCGGTGTTTCTCTTGCCGAAGCCACGTCGAAGCGGTCAGTGCCGGCGAACCTGAACTTGTACTACATCGATCCCGTCGACGGGTTTTCGCAGCTGGACCGGTTGCACCCGACGCTGCAGGCGACCGGCGCCTGTCCGGCTTTCCATGTCAAGTCGGGTAGCAATTGCCGGTTCGACTTCACGTCCCAGCTCGAGATCTATCCCGAACGCGAGCGCAGCAATGCATACATCAGTTTCGACAAGAACCTCGGGTCGGGTATCAAGTGGTCTGGCGAGGCGCTGTTCGGCCGTACCAAGAGCACCGCGCGCATCGCGCCGCCGCCCGGCGAACTGGCGATTCCGGTGGGAACGGTCGCGCATGGGCACGCTCTGGCGATCGCCGCGGCGGCAGGTTATGTACCGGGCGTGCTGGGTGACGGCACGACCTTCCTGGTGGACCAGATGGATGCCAACCTGCGTTTCACCGAACTGGGAAAACGCACCAATATCAACGAACAAAGCCTGGTCCACCTGACCACCGGCCTGGAGGGCACGTTCAAAGAGTGGGACTACAACCTGAACGTGGTCCATTCGCAGAACACCGCCAAGGACACCTTCGGTGGCGGTTACGCCAGTGTCAGTGGTGTGGCCGGTGCGGTACTGCGGGGCTTCGATCCATTCCTGCCGCTGGGCGGGCAGTCGCCTGCGGGCAAGGCGGCCATCGACGGGGCCAAGATCACCGGATACTGGAACGGCGGCAAGACCACGTTCGACGCGCTGAACTTTCAGGCCTCGAGCGAAGTTGGCAAGCTGAATGGCGGCCCGGTGCAACTGGCGCTGGGCGGAACCTTCAACCGCGAGGTGCTCGATGCGCGTACCGGGCCGGTGCTGGGAGGCCGCGTGACCTACCCGACCGACGTGGACGGAAACCCCTGCAGCGCCACCGGCTTGCCGTGTGTGGGAACCGGCATCGACCAGCGCTTCGGCGACACCGGTATACAGCCGGCCTACAAGGCCTCGCGCAACAGCGTCGGTCTATTCGGGGAACTCGTCATGCCGGTGATCAAGGAACTGGAACTGACAGGCTCCGCGCGCTGGGACCACACCTCCGATTTCGGCAACACCGTGAACGGCAAACTGGCGGCACGTTACCAGCCGAACAAGCAGGTGCTGCTGCGCGGATCGATCGGCACCGGTTATATCGCGCCGTCATTGGCCCAGATCAACGCCCCGAAGCAGAACTTTGGCGTCACACAATCGGCCTACACCTGTTCGGGCGACCCCGCATCGGACGCCTTGCAGGCGCTGTCGACCCAGCTTGGGGTGTTGTGTGACGACGGTGCCCAGTTCAACCAGTATGCACAAGGTGCCGCGACATTGCAGCCCGAGAAGTCCAAGCAGGCCACGCTGGGTGTCTTCTTTGAACTGACGCCTGCGTCGTCGGTCAGCGCCGATTTCTGGACCGTTCGCATCGACAACCTGATCGGGCAGATTTCCGAACAGGTCGCATTTTCGGATCCTGCGAAATACGCGCGTTACTTCACCGACTTTACCGACCCTTCGACCGGCAAGAAACTGCTGGCTTTCCTGGCGCCGAACGAGAACCTGGGCAAGGCGGTCTACACCGGCATCGACTTCACGGCCAACCACAAGATGAAGGTGGCGTCCGGCACGTGGACCTCGAACGCGATCGCCACGCTCATGCTCACGTCGAAGCAGCAGTCTGAAAAGGGCGGCGCCTTTTTCTCCGACATCGCCAACAAGGACCAGATCCAGCAGGTGGCGTTCCGGTGGCAGGGCAAGTGGATCAACAGCTACGAAATTGGCCAATGGAACCATACGCTGGCGACCAATTTCAAGTCCGGCTACAAGGACTCGGCGACCTCGCCAACGATCACGAGCGGCGTCAATGCCGGCGACGAGAAGACCGACTTCCGGGTCAAGGTCGACTCGTTCATCACCTTCGACTGGCAGACCACGTACGCGCCGACCAAGAGCATCCTGCTGACCGCGGGTGTGCTCAACCTGACCGACAGGAAACCACCCTTCGTGTTTTCCCAGGGTGGCCTGAGCCGCGGCCAGGAAGTGGGCTGGGACGGCCGTTATTACGATCCGCGTGGCCGGACGATCTATCTCAACGGCACACTCAAATTCTGAGTCTTGCCTGCTGGCATGGCCATGCATGATGCCTGCCGCCGTGCCACCTGATCGCCGCGGCGCTCCAGACGCGGTTGGGCCACTGGTGTCCGCGCAACGCGATGCAGTGTCCTGAACATTCCGACCGCCGGGGGTCGTTCGACCGGCAGGGTGTATAGATGGGCGGCGTTCCCTTGTGCAACGACTGCGGCCGCAATGGCGCCTCGGCCTGTTGCGCCGCGCAGGCAGGCTTCCCATGAGCGATGTCCACGCACTGCTTCTGACCGACGTGGTCGACAGCACGGCCATATCGGAGTCGCTGGGCGACACGCGTATGGCGGCGCTGTGGGCTGCCCACGACCGGCTCGCGCGCGACCTGTTGCCACTGTGGCGCGGACGCGAGATCGACAAGACCGACGGGATGTTGCTGCTGTTCGAAGCCGCCCCCGACGCTGCCGCCTACGCCGTGGCCTACCACCGCGCGCTGGCGCAACTCGATCCGCCGCTGTGTGCGCGCGCCGGCCTGCACGTCGGCCCGGTGATCCTGCGCGAGAACAGCGCCGGCGACGTGGCCCGGGGCGCCAAGCCGCTCGAGGTGGACGGTACCGCCAAGGCGGTGACGGCGCGCGTCATGTCGATCGCCAACGGCGGGCAGACCCTCTTGTCGGCCGACGCCCGTGCTGCGCTGGGCCAGGTCGACCTGCGGCTGGCGTCGCACGGCCATTGGCGCTTGAAAGGGATCACCGAGCCGGTCGAGCTGTTCGAGATCGGTGACGCCGGCGCGGTGTTCGCCCCGCCCGCCGACGCCGCCAAGGCCTACCGCGTCGTTCGCGACGGGGAGGTGTGGTTGCCGGTGCGCAGCATCAAGCACAGCCTGCCGGCGGAGCGCGATGCCTTCGTGGGCCGGGCCGAGACGCTGGCCGAACTGGCGCGCCGCTTCGAGGCCGGCGCGCGCCTGGTGTCGGTGCTGGGCATGGGCGGCAGCGGCAAGACGCGGCTGGCGACACGTTTCGGCTGGACCTGGCTCGGCGATTTTCCAGGTGGCGTCTGGTTTTGCGACCTGGCGCAGGCGCGCAACCTCGACGGCATTGTTTATGCCGTTGCGCAAGGACTCGACGTGCCGCTGGGCCGGGACGACCCGGTGCTGCAGCTCGGGCACGCGATCGCTGGGCGCGGGCAGTGTCTGGTGATTCTCGACAACTTCGAGCAGGTCGCGCGCCATGCCGAGGAAACGCTCGGCCGCTGGCTGGGCCGTGCCGGCGACGCGTCGTTCCTGGTGACCACGCGCGAGGTGCTGGACCTGCAGGGCGAGCAGGTGCTGGCGGTGGCGCCGCTACAGCCGCCGGACGCGGCGTCGCTGTTCCTGCGCCGCGCCGCGGCAGCGAAGGCCGATTTCCAGCCGACACGGGAGGACTTGCAGCTTGTCACCCAGCTGGTGGGCATGCTCGACTGCCTGCCGCTGGCGATCGAGCTGGCGGCGGCCCGGGTGCGCGTCATGCCCATGAAGACGCTGCTCGCGCGCATGAGTGACCGTTTCAGGCTGCTGTCGTCGACTGGCCGGCGGCTGGACCGGCAAGCCACGTTGCGCGCGGTGCTCGACTGGTCGTGGGACCTGCTGCTGGCGCCGGAGAAGGCGGCGCTGGCGCAGTTGTCGGTATTCGAAGGCGGATTCACGCTCGAGTCGGTCGAGGCGGTGCTGGACCTGTCGGCTTTCGACGACGCGCCGTGGCCGATGGACGTGCTTCAATCGCTGGTGCAGAAATCGCTCGTGCGGCAGGTCACGGACGCGCGATTCGACCTGCTGGTGAGCCTGAAGGAATACGCGGCCGAGCACCTGCGTACCGAGGGGCGTTTTTCGGGCAGCGGACCCGTTGCACAGGGCGCGGCCGAAGACGCGCATGGCAGGTACTTTGCCGGCCTGGACGAGCAGGTCGCCACGGCGGTTCAAGGTGCAGAACTCGACAATTTCGTCGTGGCCTGCCGCAGGGCCGTTGCCGCGGGCGATGCCGAGGTGGCTGCGAAGGCGCTGGCGCACGCATGGTCGGGCCTGAATCTGCGCGGGCCGTTCCGGGCCGCGATCGAACTCTCGGTGGCGGTGCGTGCGGTTCCGGGGCTGGACGAGGCAGCGCTGGCAGTGGTCGAACGGGTATGGGGCCGCGCACTCGAGAACTGCGGCAAGGACCTGGAGGCCTTGCCACACATCGAGGCATCGCTGGCGGCGGCACGCGCTGCGGGCGACCGGCGTGGCGAGTGCCGCGCGCTGGTGAGCCTGGGTGCCTGGGGCGCACACGCCGGTCGCCAGGAACAGGCACGCACCCAGCTCGAGGCGGCGCTGGTGGCGGCGCGCGAAACCGGCGACGCGTCGCTGCAGAGCAACGCACACAACGCCCTCGGAAGCCTGGAACAGGTGCAGGGCCGCATGGCGGAGGCCAGGCGGCATTTCGAGGCGGCAATCGCCGCGGCCCGCAAAGCCGGCGACGGCCGGCTCGAGGGCGGCGCGCTGGGCAATCTGAGCAACCTGTACTGCGAGATCGGCAACATGGACGAGGCCCGGAGCTGCAACGAGGCGGTGCTGGCCGTTGCGCGCGCGGCGGGCGACCGCAAGCTGGAGGGCAACACCTTGTGCAACCTGGGTCTGGTCAACCAGGTGCAGGGCGATCTGGACGCGGCGCTGCCGCAACTCGAGGCCGCGCTGGCGGTGGCGCGCGACCTGGGCCATGTGCACCTGGAGTGCATCGTGTTGTGCAACCTCGGCATGGTGTTCGAGGGTCTGGCGCGGATCGACGAGGAGCTGGCGCATTTCGAGGCGGCTGTGGTGATCGCCCGCGACATGGGCGACCAGCGTTCCGAAGGCCAGTTTCTCGGTTACCTCGGTCTGTTGCATGCGCGCCAGATGCGCCCGGGCGAGGCGCGCGCCTGTCTGCAGGCCGGCGAAGCGCTGCTGCGCGCGGTGGCCGATCGGCCGAGTCTGGCAATTCTGCTGTGCGCCACTGCCGAGGCGGGGGGGCTTGCGGGCGACACTTCCGGCGCGCGCGCCGCGCTGGCGCAGGCGCAGGAAATTGCCGGCGCAATCGGCGCCGGGGCGGATTCCGAACTGGGGCTGGCGCTGGCACGTGTCGGCGACCTTCTAGGCCAAGGCGAGCCCCATGTTGTTTGACGCCATGGCCCATCGGATCCACGGCGTGGCGCGGCTGGCGCGCCAATGGCCGCTGCTCCTGGCGCTGGCCTTGTTGGTGGCTGGCTGCGGGCCGGTTGCGAACAACCCGCATCCGCCCGGTTCCGAGTCGACCGATACGATGTTCCTGC
>JANMYG010000133.1:0-6865 GCA_031381865.1 Betaproteobacteria bacterium
GCGCGACTCGTCAACATTCTCGTCGCGGTTGTCTGAGCGTAGAGAGCGCAGCGAACGCAGCGAGTTCCGCGACGGGGCGCAAGACCGAGCACCGCAGGGCAGTCGGCGCGTTCAGCGCACGACCGCTCCAGTAAAGCGACGCCAGCGGCCCCCACACGCCTTTGCAGCCTCTCCGGAGAACACACGGCGCACCCCCTGCCGCGAGGCGCGCCAACCAAAGCGAGGCGGCAGCCTGCGAACGTCCGCAACGGGCCGAAAGCAGTCACCGATAGAGCCTGCGTGCGTCGTGCACTGCGGATCGGGCGGCCACCGGTGGGGCAATTGACATGAACCACAAGACGGCTGCACCGGTCGACGGCCTGTCCACCTATGCCGACGCCACGCCGAGCGCGGACGCCAGCTTGCCGGAGTGCGCCGGTGGCGAGGCGTTTGCGTTGCGCGTGCTTGGCACCAGCATGGAGCCCGAGTTCCATGAAGGCGAGATCATCGTGATCGAGCCCGAGGGGTTGGCCACGGACGGCGCCTATGTGCTGGCCTGGCACCAGCAGGAATGGATCTTCCGGCAACTGCGCGGCGCCGCCGGGCATTGGTTCCTGCATCCGCTGAACCCGGCCTTTGCCGACCAGCAGCTGGAGGACCTTTCGGCCGTGCGCGGCGTCGTAATCCAGAAGGCCCTGCCCGGGCGCCGGCGGGCGTCGAAACACTACCCCTGAATGCACATGCCGTATTACATCTACCGCGTCGCGCCCTTTGCCCGGCTTGAAAAGCTGGCCGAGTTCGACGCCTTCCAGGAGGCGTCGGCGCATGCCAAGTCGCTGCGCGCAGCGCGTGCCATCGAGCCCGGTGTGCGGATCAAGCTGATGTTTGCCGACAGCCCGCTGCAGGCCGAGGACCAATTGCTGCAGGTGCGCGACCCCGGTCCCATCGGTGATGACTAGCCCGACTGGCACTGGCGGCGTTGCGGTCATGGACCCGGGCCTGCTACAGGGCCTGGTGGCTGCAGTCCAGGCCAACTGCCACATCAGCGATGCACGCCATGCCGGCGACATGACGATGTGCATCTACCTGCTGCAGATGCGCGAATTCTTCCGCTGGGAAAAGGGCTTCGCGGCGCTCGAGTCGTTGCCGCATGCGCAGCTGGGCCAATGGCTGAGCGCGCGCGAGGCTCTGTGGGAATCGCTGGAAAACCGGCCATTCGAACCGCTGCCGCTCGGCCAGGACCGGTTCGGACCGTTCGAGGCAGACAGCATCAACGCCCGGTTGCGGCCGTTCGGCCTGGTGTATGGCGCGGGCTTGACCGGGCCGGGGCGCGCCAGTTTCTTCCTGGCGCAACTGTTGTCGGTACAGGAACGTGGTGGTGCACAACTGCTGGTCTGCGGCCGCGAACACGCGCGGGGAATCTTCGCCGCGCCGGCCGCCCTGTGCGGGACCACCATCTACCTGCGCCAGGAGTCCCTGACGCGCTGGTTGTGGCAAAAATACGAGTCGTGGACGCTGCGGCGACCGCCGGGCGCCTTTCGCTGCGCGCTCGGGCACTACGGCTACGAGCAGGACGGACCGCTGGCCGTGGCGCGTTTGGCAGCGGCGCAGGCAGAGTCGCTGGTATTGCACGAACTCGGCGAACTCGCCGCCGGCCGCCTGCTGGGCCCACGCTGGCAGGAACTGCGCTCCGGCTTGACCTGCCGCACCACCGAGTTGTACCTGCGTGCCGTGCGCGACCATCTTGCCGACTGTACGGTGACGCTGCCGACGCTGCTCGAATCCGGTGTGCCGGCCGCCATCGATTTCTGGTTTGCGAATCTGGAAGGCTTGCGTGCCGAGTTGTTTCCGCTGGCAGTGCAGGCCTACTCAGCGTGGCGCGCTGGTGACGACGGCCGCGCGCTCGACGCGGCGCTGGCGGCCGGGCGCACCCACTGGCTCGCGTTGTGCGAACAGGTCCTGGTGCTGCATGCGGCGCATGGTGCGGCCGCGCCGGCGCACATCCGTCGGCTGCTCGCGTCCGGGCCGGCCCGGCTGTAGTGTTGCCGCGCGTCGCCGGTGTGTCTGCATGGCGCCGGTGTGCCTTAACGGCGCGGGGAGCGGCGGGCCCGCTTCAGCCGACCCGGCGCCGGGGGCGCTGCCGGCTCAACGCTGCTGCCATTTCATGGTCGCGACCGCGCCGGCAACGATGCCGGTTACCGCCAGCAGGGACCCGAGCGCCAGCGTCGACACGCCGGACATGCCCTGGCCCACCGTGCAGCCCATCGACGTGATGCCGCCAAACCCCATCAGCACGGCGCCGGTCAACTGGGCGCGCAGGTCCTGCAGCGACGCGAAGCCTTCCCAGCGGAACTGGCGTGAGGCGACGGCGTAGGCAAACGAGCCCAGCACCACCCCCACCACGCTGGCGACGCCGAAACTGACGCGCAAGGACTTGTCGGTCCACAACATCAGCAGCTCCAGGCTGTAGGCGGTCGGGGCCACGAAGCTCATGGACTCCAGCGTCCTGGTGTTGGTGGCGAAAAACACCGTCTCCAGTGTGTCGGGGTTTTCTCCGTAGCCGAGGTGGCCGGTCAGGTACCAGCCCGCGACCACCAGCAACCCCAGCACCAGCGCGCCGGCGACCTGCACCGGGTTGCGCCGGAACCGGCCGTCGATGAATACGAAAACCAGCAGCAACGCGCCCGACGCCGCAAGCGTGGCGAGCAGCGCTGTTGGTCCGGGCAACCCGGTCAGTTTCGAGAGCACCGTCGCCAGGCTCGGATTGGCGATCCCCAGGGTGGCCAGGTCGATGGCGACCGGGTCCAGGTAGCTGCTGCGCCATTGGGCGAACAGGCCCTTGAGCGACATGTAGGCCGACAACGCGAGAAAAACCAGCACCACCAGCGAGCGTATGCTGCCGCCCCCGAGGCGCACCAGGTTCTTGTTGGCGCAGCCCGCCGCGATCGACATGCCGACTCCGAACAGGGCGCCGCCCAGCAGCAGCGACAGCCATGGCAGTGTCGGGCGTTGGTAGACCGACCTGGACAGGTCGACCTGTCCGAAATAGTGCAGCAGGTTGGCGCCGATGATGGCGACGGCGATCGCCAGCAGCCACATGCGCATGCGGCCCCAGTGGCCCATGTTGACCACGTCCGAAATCGCACCCATGACACAGAAGTTGCTTTTGTTGGCCACCGCGCCAAAGATGAACGCCAGCCCGAAGCCGCCCCACACGACCACCGTCGCGGGGCTGATCGCGTTATCCATGCTGCACTTCAGGCGGCCGGTGGCGCGGCTCGGGCTTGGGGGGGATTCAGCGCGGGGCGGTGGCGTCCGGTGTGCTCAGATGAACAGGCACACATCGCTTTCACCGGCGAATTTCATGAAGGTGGCCGCGCCACCGTACTCGAGCCCGTCGATGAACTCGGCCGGCGTGAAGTCGAACAGGTCGACCGTCATCTGGCAGGCGATGAACTTGACTTCGCTCTCCAGGCAGATGTCGCGCAGTTCCTGCAGCGACGCGACACCCTTGGACTTCATCTTGTTCTTCATCATCATGGTGGCCATGGATTCCATGCCGGGCAACATCTGCACCATGACCGGCATCGGCACCGGCATGGGCATGGCCGGGTTCGCCAGCGGGCTGATCTTGACGTCGTCCAGGCTCTTGCGCAACAGCTGCAGGCCATAGAAGGTGAAGAAGATCTGCACTTCCCAACCCAGTGCCGCCGCGGTGGACGCCAGGATAAATGGCGGATAGGCCATGTCCAGCGTGCCTTTGGTGGCGATGAGTGCCATTTTCTTGGTTGCCATGGGTGGTTTGCTCCGGGTTTGGAATGGTCGGTTGCCGCGCTCTCAGGCCTTCTTGAGATAGAAGATGAACTTGCTGTTCTCGCTGCCCTGCTCCAGCAGGGCGTTGCCGGTCTGCTCGGCGAAGGCCGCCATGTCACACACCGAACCCGGGTCGGTGGCCACGACACGCAGCACCTGACCCGATGCCATATCGGCGAGTGCTTTCTTGGTCTTGACGATCGGCAATGGGCAGGCCAGCCCGGAAGCGTCGAATTCCTTGTTGAAATCCATGGTGGTTCTCCAGTCGTTGGTGGGGTGTGGCTCGGCGCACCCTGGGTGCCACGCGGTGGCGCCCGGCGCAACCCGATTCTCGGCCATCCACGGTGGAAGGATTCTTGAATGGCGGCCCGCCAGCGTCTATCACCGCGAAGGATGAGGGGGTGTAGCCCTTATGGGTAATACGCAATGCGTGCTTTTCGGTAAGACTTGCGAGTCTGCGGCGCCGGCCGCCAGGCACGCGCTGTGTTGCGTGCCCAGGGGCCCGTGGTGCGTCGGACGCATGAAAGGAGACAACATGAAAAACGTAGCTGCTGGAGTTCTGGCCGGCCTGCTGGGCATGTTGCCGCCGGCCTTGGGTCAGGGTGCTTCGATATTCGTCGGTGCTGATATTGCGCTTGGCCAGCGGCTGATCGCCGAGCACAAGTGCGTGGCCTGCCACCAGCAGAAGGTCGGTGGTGACGGCAACGCGATCTACAAACCGGCCGGTCGCATCAACAGCGCCGGTTTCCTGCGCGGCATGGTGGAGCAGTGCAATACGGAACTCAACCTGGGCCTGTTTCCGGACGAGGTCACGGCCGTGGCGGCAGTCCTGAACCGCGACCATTACCGCTTTCGTTGAGTTGGGCATCAGGGTAAACCCCGGCGCGTGATGGGTGCAGAGTGTATATATTCGTATATGCAAATATGATGACTTACATGATTCCAAAAACCTCCGGATCGGAAGCTGCCGCGGCGCAACGGGTCGGTGGCGAAACCCTGCCGCGCTGCGCCGGTCGGCGAACACATCGCGCCGCCGCGTGGCTGACGGAGACTGCATGACACCGGACGCTGTCCATGCGGGGCGGCTGCGGCGTGCGCCGGAGGGTTTCCTGGACGCGGCAGGCGTCAAGGCCGTGTTCGCCGAAGCCAGGTCCGGACGGCGCGACTTCATCCGCAGCGCCTTTGCCGCGGCCGCCGCCAGTGCGACCGCACCGATGGCGCTGGCGCAGGCCAACCCGATTGCGCCGGGCGGGGGCGACCCCAACATCCTGCAACTGCCTGAACACACCCGGGGGCTGGGGCAGGGCGTGGCGACCGACGGTTACGGACGGCCGTCCAAATACGAGTCCAACCTGCAGCGCCGTCAGAGCCCGGGCCTGACACAGACCACGCAGTCCTCGGTGTCGTTTGCACCGATGCAGTCGATGTTCGGCATCGTGACGCCCAGCGGCCTGCATTTCGAGCGCCACCACCAGGGCTGGTGGGACATCGATCCGTCCAAACACCGCCTGATGGTCAACGGTTCCGGGCCGGGCATGGTCAGGACACCCCAGGTGTTCACAGTCGACGAGATCATGCGTCTGCCGGCAGTGTCGCGTTTCCACTTCATCGAATGCGGCGCCAATACCGGCATGGAATGGGGCAACGTGGCGGTGCCGACGGCCCAGTACAGCCACGGCATGTTGTCGTGCAGCGAGTTCACCGGTGTGCCGCTGGTCACCCTGCTGGAGATCGCAGGGGCCGACCTGAAACGGGGCCGGTTCGTCCTGGCCGAAGGCGCGGACGGTGCGTCGATGACACGCACCATTGCGGTAAGCCAGATCCTGTCGGGCGAGGTGCTGGTGGCCTACGGTCAAAACGGGGAGATGTTGCGGCCCGAGAACGGCTACCCGCTGCGTCTTGTGGTGCCCGGCGTCCAGGGTGTGAGCTGGGTCAAGTACCTGCGGCGCATCGAGCTGGGCGACCAGCCGTATGCGACCAAGGACGAGGCGGTGCATTACATCGACCTGATGCCCGACGGCCGGCACCGCCAGTACACCAGCATCCAGGAATGCAAGAGCGTGGTGACGACACCGTCCGGCGGGCAGGTGCTGCTGGACCAGGGTTTCTACAACATTACTGGGCTGGCGTGGTCGGGCCGGGGTAAGGTCCGGCGCGTCGATGTGTCGGTCGACGGCGGGCGCAACTGGCGCACGGCGCGGCTCGAGACGCCGGTGCTGAGCAAATGCCTCACGCGCTTCAACATCGATTGGGTCTGGGACGGCAAGCCCGCGATCGTGCAGAGCCGGGCCACCGACTCGACCGGGTACGTGCAGCCGACCTACACCCAGTTGCGCGCCGTGCGTGGGCAACGCTCGATCTACCACAACAACGCGATCCAGTCCTGGCTGGTGCAGCCCAACGGCGAGGTCAAGAATGTCCAGGTTTCTTGAGGCCGCGTTGGCATGGCTGCTGCTGGCCGGCTGTGCCGCCGGCGCGGCGCTCGCGTCGGAAAAGTACCCTGGTGTCGGTCGTGCCGCCACACCCAGTGAAGTGGCGGCGTGGGACATCGACGTGCGGCCAGACTTCAGGGGCCTGCCCGCCGGGTCCGGCTCGGTCGCCACGGGGCAGCAGGTGTGGGAGGCCAAATGCGAATCCTGCCACGGCGTCTTTGGCGAGTCGAACCAGGTGTTCAGCCCGCTCGTGGGTGGAACGACCGCCGAGGATGTGCGGACCGGGCGGGTCGCGCGCCTGCTGGACCCGGCCTATCCGGGGCGCACGACGCTGATGAAGGTCGCCACGTTGTCGACGCTGTGGGACTACATCAACCGGGCCATGCCGTGGAACCAGCCCAAATCCCTGACGCCCGACGAGGTCTACGCGGTGACGGCGTATCTGCTGCACCTCGGCAACGTGTTGCCCGACAACTTCACGCTGTCCGACAAGAACATGGCCGAGGTCCAGAACCGCCTGCCCAACCGCCATGGCATGACCACGACCCACGCCCTGTGGCCGGGTGCGGCGCCAGGCGGCAAGGCCCGGCCCGATGTGCAGGCGCTCGCGTGCATGAACAATTGCGCCGGCGAGGCCAACG
>JANMYG010000283.1:0-1520 GCA_031381865.1 Betaproteobacteria bacterium
GGACGCGAAGAAGACCGCGATCTGGGTCTGCGCCGCCACGGCGTACGGAGCGGCCGCCGGAATGTGGATGTTGCTCAGGAAGGCGTGCGGGTTCTTCGGAATCGCGCCGCCCGTGGCGACAAAGGCCAGGTCGTTGCGGAAGTAGGTAGCGCGGTCGCCCAGATCACCCGCGCGCAGGATCGCCGTCGTGGTCGGGTTGGGCACGGTGGAGTCGCCCTTGGCCAACTGGACGATCACCGGCTTGCGCGCGTTGCCGCGCAGCGGGTCGGTGCGGATGAAGCGCGCATACGCGGCAGGGTTGCCGGCTTGCTGCACCCACTCGTAGCGTTCCAGCACCTCCTGGATCGCGACCGACCCGGGCACCGCGTTGACCACCGCAGGCAGATTACGCAGCGGCATGTTCTCGTTGAATTGCAAGTTGAACGGAAACGGCACACTGGGCGCCGGAGGGAGGTTGAGCAACTGCGGCTGCCGGGTCAGCAGGGCAATCGCCGTCAGGAAGCGGAAGAATCCCAGGCGCGCCACTTCCGTGATCGAACCGCCGGGCACATTCGGCACGCCGGCTTTCAGCGCGCCTTCCACACCCAGGAACATCGTGCCGTAGATGCCACCAAAGGATTGGCCGGTGTAATAGATGCGCTCGCGATCGAGGTCGGTGCTTCCGTCACCGTCCACATCGATGCCAACCTGGATCTGCCGCACCAGTTGCATCAGGTCGACCACGGTCTGGCGCAGGCCGTCGCGGCTGGCGATGGCGGTCTGGGGTGCAATGGCGTTGACGCCTTCGGTCGAGTCGATTCTGCCGTTGCCGTCCTGGTCGAAGCCGCGTCCGCCAGCCGGCACCACCACCACCGGCGCGCCGGCGGAGGGCAACACGTTGAGCGTGCCGAGTGCGCCGCCGCCATGTCCCACCACGTTGATCGCGATCGTCGCGATGCCCTTGGAAGCGAACACCGACGCCACCGTCCACGGCGCACCGAACATGCTGTCACCGAAACCATGGCCGAAGATTGCCACCGGCCAGCCGCCCGCTGGACGCGGGCCTTCGGGCAGGAACAACTCGAACACCAGTTCGTTGGTGGACTGCACCGCCGGTTGACCGGTCAACGTGCCGGTGGCCGGTATGAACTGACTTGAATTCATGTAATTGGGCGAGCGGAAGCTGCCGAACGCCACGCGACCCACAGCGCCCGACACGACGCCCAGCGCGGGCGTCGGAACAGAGGACGTCGCGAAGGTCGGCGCGGTTCCGGTCTGAAGCACCCACTGGATTCCCGCCAGGCCAGCCACCGGGAACACCGCGCGCGTCGTGCCGCCGTTGCCGATCATGAAGTTGGCCGGTGCAGGCTGCGAGCGCCTGATCTGCCGATGGATCTTTGCCAGGTCCGCGCTGATGCTTTGCGTCGTGAACAGGCTCACCGCGACGATGCGGTGGCGTGTTGACCGGGCCGCGTTCTCGCCGTCCATCAAAGCCCGGCGGTAACCCATGAGATCGTGGTCGCGCAATTCATCGCCGTTCG